>JBNKGY010000609.1:0-500 GCA_050290065.1 Marinilabiliaceae bacterium | reverse complement strand
TTTGCTTATGCCTTGGCAAACTCTGGGAAGATTTTCCTAAGGCTCAGTTAGTAGGTTTACAATCAAATGCACCAGACATTATTACCTTGCTATTGTCGGAGCCTCAGCCTGAGGTAAAATGGCCCTCATATTGTTTCAATTCTTTCTTTTGGCTACTTCACAAGATACATATTAAATAATTTTTTGTTTTACCAGGTCAGAGCTTCTGCTGTTTTTGCACTTGGAAATCTCTTGGATGTGGGATCATCATCCATAAGTGGACTCGATGATGATTCTCAATATGATGAAAAGGTGAAAGCTGAAATAAATGTTGTTCGAAGCCTTCTGCAGGTTTCGTCAGATGGTAGCCCTCTGGTTAGATCTGAGGTTGCTACAGGTATGTGCATTAGGGAAATATATTCTTAGATGTTTCCTTTTAATGTATGGAACATATTATATTACTTTTTGCCTCTTGGGAATCATTTTGTGTTGAATTGATGTTTTTCCAGCACTTACCCGCT
>JBNKGY010000608.1:0-501 GCA_050290065.1 Marinilabiliaceae bacterium | reverse complement strand
CTTGCACTTATCCAGCCACCTCACAGCTATAAAAGGTCCCCCTACCCTTCAGGCAGGGGGACCCAAGAACATTTTCCCCTTTCACTTAGTGAATTTCTCAAGCTCACAGCTCACCCCCAATGTAACACTATTCATCTTTTTCAATAACAAAAATGTTGGATATAGGGCTATTACCTCGTAGCAGGGGCCTAAACTAGTATAAAATGTAGTGTGCTTTGTAGTTCTTCATAGTTCGCAACACCACCTTGAAACAAGAGCATGCGATCTTGACCACCCTATATCTTGCCGGTGTAAAAAACACTAACAATGTTCCTCACCATCTGTAGAGTGTTGTATAAGTAGAGACGGGGAAAATAAAATTTTATTTTTAGAATATTATATAATATGGTTAATAGATTCATTTGTGCTCAATGATGTCAATTCCTTATAAAATTGTTATAACATTATTCGAATTACTATTGTTGTATCTGAGTAGTAGTAGTAGTAGAAACACTGACATTT
>JBNKGY010000607.1:0-501 GCA_050290065.1 Marinilabiliaceae bacterium | reverse complement strand
ATATGTATGAATATGTAATAAGAATGGAGTCTTGTCCTTCGCACTATTATTTTCAAAAGTCCATTTGCCTCATCGTCAAATATGGTGCATGTAGTACTTATTGTATGATCACTTATCTGAAAACGAAGCCAATATCTGAAGAAAAAAGGAAAAAATCCAACTGTAAAATTCTAAACAACAAATATTTTTTTAACAAAATTGAACATTGTTCTTACCTAGGTGTTGTTTTTTTTGGAAATTCTGGACAATTATTACAATAATATTTGTCATCTCTTTTAGAACATATTTTATTGCAATTTTGGCAAGACATATACCACCACTTAGTATTTTGTTGCACCTCATCTATGGTTGCTTTTGTTGTACACAAAAAAATCATGCAAATACATACTATGAATGTTAGATTTGTTTTACTACATAATTAATTATATCATATTCTAGTGTCACGATAATATTACCTGATTGTCTGAGTTAATCTCTCTTAACTGAGTGATTTCTTTTAAT
>JBNKGY010000606.1:0-502 GCA_050290065.1 Marinilabiliaceae bacterium | reverse complement strand
GCAACATAAAGCTGCAGGATTTTTACTTGCAAAAGAGATTAAATTTTTTCACCATATAGTACATAATCCAAAAAGACCATTTGTATCAATTGTAGGTGGTTCAAAAGTTTCTGGAAAATTAGAAGCTTTACATAATCTTGTACCAAAGGTAGATAAAATACTTATTGGTGGAGGAATGGCATTTACATTCTTAAAAGCTTTAGGTTTAGAAGTTGGAAAATCTTTGGTAGAAGAGGATTTGATTCCTGAAGCTACAAAAACAATAATAAAGTCATCAGCCAAACATAAAGGAAACAAATTAAGCCACATATAAAACAATTTGTCAGTAGATACAAGAATGCAAGTCAGTCAGTTTGTACACCAGTGAGATCAATACCTAAATCTTTATAGGGTGTCATTTTTTATTAAAAGGGTCTCCCCTGCTTTTAGTAAAATCAATGTTCAAGCCTACATATGTTCAGAACACACATGTTCAACCACTGTGATTAAAAAACGGATCATC
>JBNKGY010000605.1:0-502 GCA_050290065.1 Marinilabiliaceae bacterium | reverse complement strand
TAAAAAATAGCTAACATAAAATAAAAATGACTGAAAAAGTTAAACGGCTAACAAAAGTTAAATAACTTAAACAAATTAAAAATGACTGATAAAAAAAAGTTAAATGATAGACAAAAAATAAATGATTAACACAAATTAATAAATAGGTGAACGAAACAATTGAATGACTAACACAAAATAAAAAATAGCTGAACAAGAAGTTAAATGATTGTCACCAAATAAAAAATAGTTGAACAAAAAAGTTAAACAGAGTCATTCTATTTTTTGTTTGGTTCAAGAGTGAAAGTAGAACGGAGCCGCTCCGTCCGATGTTTGGTTAAAGAGTGTAAGAGAAGAAAATAATTTCATTTCTCATGTGTATACTCATTTCATTCATTATTTACTTTGGAATACCACAATTCCAGACATTAAAAAAAACTCCTAAACAAGATTTTGCAACTCATATCAATTTTATTTGCATCTGTGGCATCAACAGACCAAGAAAACATATCTATTTACTTTC
>JBNKGY010000604.1:0-501 GCA_050290065.1 Marinilabiliaceae bacterium | reverse complement strand
GATCAGTTTTGTATGTGCCAAACGGTGGTGCGAGGAAGGCTGGTGTAAGCCGGAATCATCGGGAGCGAGATGGGTGGTGAACGAGAGGGGTTACTCTTCGGATCCACATGACACAAGAGGGGGTCTCTAGAGTTTAATGGATGGAATTGCTCTAGCAATGAAACCTCAGTGGGTATGTACAAGCTGAAGGAAGCCATAGAAAAGTTTTGTAGTGATCTCCTGACCTCACACCATGGTAGTGTGATTGTGCTTTAGCGCACATGGCAACATAGAGGTTTTCTAGTCGCCAAAAGGTGATGAAATCACTATACGTGGGTACAGGGTACTAACCTTTACAAAGTCTACAACTATCATGATAGTTGAGCTCATGGTTATGAGCGGTCTGGGATCCTCTCAAGATTAGATGGTTCAATTTTAGTTATGGAATGGTTAGAAATGGGTTTTGGTGTAGCCTGTGTGGAACTGTGTGGTCCATAGTATCCACTTTGTGGATCACACTTT
>JBNKGY010000603.1:0-503 GCA_050290065.1 Marinilabiliaceae bacterium | reverse complement strand
AATCTGCTAGCCAACCGGTTTTCCAGTCGGCTTAGCCGGAGCCGGGGAAAATATCCAAAAGAAGCTGGTATGGCATTTGATAAATATTATGTACAAATAAATAATATGCAATGTATACAATATACAACAAATATATTGTCCAATACATAGATATGTATCTACATAAAATTGTCCAACATGTGCAATGATTATGCAATATAGGACATAACAAATATGGTGCATAAAGAAATATTACTTGCACTCATGAGTGATCATTCGTATTCATGAAATGCCATGTTATACTCATAAAGAAATCTTGATTTTTTATTTGTAAGATGATTTTTTAAAAATCACAAAAAAAATATCATAAATGTTGTAGTTCTTTTTTACATTTTTTGTTACAAAATTTTCCTAATTATTAAAAATTTGAATTTCAACCAACCTATTTTAGATGAACCAGCAAGACCGGACCAGTTTGCTAATTTGCATGAAATCTGGCCGGCTAGCTGCCGGTTTTGTGAACC
>JBNKGY010000602.1:0-503 GCA_050290065.1 Marinilabiliaceae bacterium | reverse complement strand
CATTTCAAGTTGGTCTACTAGTCAAATAGAACAACCAACTCTGCCAACTCTGAGGCTGAGCTGAGTTTTGTAAAGTGAAGCAGTTCCAAACGGGCCCTAGGTCTATTTTTATCCCTGATTTTAAAAATTATAAGGCCTCCAAACAATCTAGTTTTTTTCAGTTTCTAAAATCTAGGTGCCCAGTTTTTAAAAATCCATTAGTTGGTCATACCTAGCTAAAACCAGCTTTTATCTAACAAAATACTCATTATCATTTAAAACTTAAGGATAATTATATAAATTGCCACATATTTTCTAGAATCTGGTCTCCAAATATCTCACAATTTTAGAAACTGCCCTTTAAAACTTAAGGGTGATTATATGAATTGCCACCGTATAGTTTTTTAGAAAACAACTTTTTAAAACTACCTCTAAAACCCAGTTTTTAAGAAACTAGAATGAATCTAAACAGGGACTAAGGCAAAATGTACACTACTGCTGCCTTGCCTTTTTCTTTCAAAAAC
>JBNKGY010000601.1:0-505 GCA_050290065.1 Marinilabiliaceae bacterium | reverse complement strand
GTGCAGCATTTATTTTTATTAAAAATAATATATAATTATATAAAATTAATAAACAATTAAAATACATAAGTATAGATATTATCCAGCGATAAAAACTTCTATAGCAATTTAATATTAAAATGAACTATAATGACTATGAAAAATATTACTATGAAAATGGAAATATAAGTTTAGAAGAATATTATTTAAATAATAAATTACATAGAACAGATGGTCCTGCATATATTCTTTATTATGAAAATGGAAATATAAAAGCAGAATATTATTATTTAAATAGCAACTATCATAGAACAAATGGTCCTGCCAAAATTTATTATTATGATAATGGAAATATAAAATCAAAATATTATTATTTTAACGATAAAATTATAGATGTTAATTCAGATGAAGAGTTTGAAAAATATGTAAAGCATTTAATACTAAAATGAATTATAATGATTATAAAAAGTCTTACTATGAAAATGGAAATATAAGTTTAGAAGAATATTATTTAAATAATAAATTA
>JBNKGY010000600.1:0-505 GCA_050290065.1 Marinilabiliaceae bacterium | reverse complement strand
AAATTCAATGTCAAAGAATATTGTCTATGTACAATACATATCCAGAACCACACTGTCAAACAATATTGTCTATGTACACTACATGTCTAGAACCACATTGTCAAAAATATAACTTATTTTGATTTTCTATTAACCGAGGAATCTGAATCACGCTGATTCTTCTTTGGTGGATTTATCTTTCTCGGCGGCGAAGGTGGTGGTGGAGACTCTTGACCTATGGCAAATTTAGCAACATGGAGTCTTCTAATTGGTTGAATGACTTCCTTATTTATAAATCATAATAATTGTTCCAACACTGCTAGGATTCTTCGTGGAGTGAGATACTATTTGCTGAAATCTATTTCCTGCAATTTCAAAAATGAAAGAAGTGAAGTATGTTCAATGTGTCTAGGAATTAAAATACAAAATAAACCACATGTGCATTAATATGTTACCTCTATTTTCTACTCCTCATACGTATTCTTCATGAGGAAGTGAAACATAGAGTCCATAATACAGAAGGCAC
>JBNKGY010000599.1:0-506 GCA_050290065.1 Marinilabiliaceae bacterium | reverse complement strand
CAACTCTTTAAACCGACTCCTATTTCTTTACAACTCAACTTGTGATTTATATGGACTCTATCTCATGAGCTTTATCTATTTGAACTTCTAACTTGGTCCTACTCGGACTCTAACTCAACTTGATCTCCTCCCCAACTCGGTTTTCAGTTGAACCGAATTCCTTATCCTTGGACCCTTCTTGGCTCGGACTTAGTTTATCGCGGCCTTGACTCTTCCTTATTCAAACTCAAGGTCTTGATCCCCATTTGGACTTAGACTCCATCTTAATTCAGACTTGTTTACTCAATCTTCTTCTTGAATTCACCCGAACAACTTACCCGGGTAACCTTTACCCTATCGGCTTACCAAAATATTGCCCAAACAGCTTAACCGAACTCCACCCAGCGCGTTACCCGAGCCTTACCCGGCCGCATCATGCTTACCCGGCCTTATACGTTCATATATGGCCGAATTACCTTACCTGATTCTTCTCCTGATTGGACTTCTACTTACCCGGCCTTAGATAG
>JBNKGY010000598.1:0-506 GCA_050290065.1 Marinilabiliaceae bacterium | reverse complement strand
ACCATGATAGCGCTCCCATGCCTCAGTGAGAGTCTCGTCCGCAAGCAGCTTGAAACTCATCCTCGGATCCATTCAGTTACTCTTCTTGCTGACTTGTCGGATGAGAAACCCAGAAGTCTTATCGAGAAAAACATTGATGTAAACCTTAGGAACAAGTGGTGAACTGTCGGTGACACGGGTCCAACAAAACACTTCCCTGTGACCACCACAAACAACCATAATCAGTCTTTAAAATAAATGAAATTCTTTGATCCTTTTCTTAGCTTAGACTCCTTGATTTAAACCAACTCAAACTCTTGATCTTTATCCTACTCGTTCTTGATTTAAACCGAGTCCTTTATCTTGGATTTTTCCTTGGCTCAGACTCCTTTAAATCTCCTCCTTCAACTTAGATTGACCCTTCTTATTTGACTCGTATTCAACTTTATCTCCTTGTTGAATCGGTCTTGTATAAACTTGATGTTCCCGTGTACAAAAAAAGTCTCTTACCCGAACACAAAGAAGTC
>JBNKGY010000597.1:0-508 GCA_050290065.1 Marinilabiliaceae bacterium | reverse complement strand
AATGGTTTTTCCGGCATCAGTATCAATAGCTGAAATAAAGTAAGTGGACATATTTTGTTAGTTAAATGTTTTAGAAAAAAGACGCAAGTATCAAGTATCAAGACACAAGTATCTAGTATCAAGTATCAAGACTGATTTGCATTCGTATTATATTTTGTGATCTGAAATAACTGCTGTTATAAAGAATATCATGTTCGCAAATATTGCAAAATTAAACAAATAAAACTTCCTTGTCCCAGAGTCTCTGTGTTCATCAAACAATCCCGTAAATCATCTTGATACTTGATACTTGCATCTTGATACTTGATACTTGATACTTACATCTTGATACTCCGATCTACTTCCTTTGTAATATCAATACAAAAGGATGATAAGATAAGGGGCAACCCTGTGTTTTCCTATACAGTTCGTATCCTGATTCAAATTGAGCCAGGTCACTTTTACCCCATTTGATATTTGAAACCGCATTTACTCCTGTAAAACGCATATGTTTCAACACATCTTTTGG
>JBNKGY010000596.1:0-508 GCA_050290065.1 Marinilabiliaceae bacterium | reverse complement strand
ATGAGGACAAACGTCATAACTACGAAGCTGAACACAACGCATGTTGGTGGCACAGGGGTGAGGATTTGATTTGATGTACTCACATGCAAAGGGAAGAGTACAACCTAAATCAGCGTACACGACAACTTGACGTTCGTGAAGCACATCTACATATACGTGAACGTAGATGTGATCATCGTGAGGCCGAGATTCGTGCAGCAAGAATGAGGGGTACAGATGGGAAGGGAGAGTGAATCAGAGTTGAAGTATGAATGTTGTATGTATCATTTATTTCAAAAAAAGCATGTTAGGTTTAGTTCGGACACTACTAGGTTAGTAATTAAGTGTTTCATTTTACATGTTATTATCTAATATTTGTAGTCTGATGGAATGAACTCATTTTGTGTGTTATTTGTGGTTGCCTTGTAGTTTAACGAGCAAAACAAAATAGTCTCTCAATGCAACACATTAATACAATCGAAATGAAATTAAAGAGTATAGCAATCCAATACATCAATACAGTAAAAAA
>JBNKGY010000595.1:0-508 GCA_050290065.1 Marinilabiliaceae bacterium | reverse complement strand
ATTATCATAACTTAATTAAAGTTTAAGGTATTGAAATGACCTCATGGAAACAAAGGACTAAGATTGTGCGCCTATCCTCTAAATCACATTTTGTAAAGGAATATTTTTCATCTTTTACAGCACGAGATTTTCTTTACAGTATAGTATTTTGAAATTCTCCACATTCCTCATCCTCTAAATCAATCATCTGTATTAACTATAATTCATATTTTAATATATTTCATACAACTAACTTCTCTCTCCTTCCCATTTCAACTATCATCCTATTTTATTCCATTTTTCATAACTCTATATCCAATTACCCAATAATAATTTGTTCAATATAATTTCATAACACAATTAATGAAAAATATAATTTATTTTCTTTTCCCTATTTTTCCTTTTTTCATTTCTCTTTCTTTTTTCCCTTCCTCTCTTTTTTTGTTTCCTTTCCTTTTTTTCTTTTCTTTATTCCCTTTCCTTTTTTTTCTCTTTTCTCTTTTTCTTTCCCCTTCCTTCTCTCCCGTGG
>JBNKGY010000594.1:0-508 GCA_050290065.1 Marinilabiliaceae bacterium | reverse complement strand
TATTGGAGATGCCCTAACAAACATTAGCGTATATTTTAGAAGCCCAATCTTATATACTTATATAAAAACAATCCACTTCAAATCATTTATATCAATTCTCGTGACGCCGCATCAGCATCTAATCAGTACATACCACATCAACATCCAATCAACACAGCTGAGTTACAATAGTCAGATTTACACCAATCTCATTGAGTTTTAATTAAACTCAGAATAAACCCCCTTAGTTTTATATTTTAACCCTTGTACTTTATCTAAATTAGATTTTTATCCTTACCTTTTTACATAGACCCTGCAGATTTTCTATATTTACAAAAAAATCGTCAAAAACTTCTTTTAAAATTTAGTCCTTAGTTACCAACCATTTTATTATTAAACTTATCAACAATGTATAAGTTAACGGGGTAGATTTTTTTACCCTGTAAATATGCAAAAACTATTCTGGAAAGCGGGTTTTGCTGTCTTGGGTCCACCAGTCAGCCACCGGCAGCGTAGGGCGTTGTTTTTC
>JBNKGY010000593.1:0-509 GCA_050290065.1 Marinilabiliaceae bacterium | reverse complement strand
TTTACGTGATGATTTAATTGGTGTGCTCATGATTGCGTGATAGGGTCAAGTATCTTAACGAAAAGAATAATTGTAGCCAAAGTATTAATGTCCTCATCAAGATGACATGTTAATCCAAGAAAAACGAGATTCCAAAAGAGTTGAAAGCTTTTTTTAACACGCACAGCGCTGCAGAAGGTCAAGTCATAATAAATCTATTATATATATATATTTGACGAATATATGGAGCTCCCACATTTGTCAAAAATTTCTAAAAAATCCAACATTAATTGGAGAAAAAGAAAAATTACCCACCACTACCATTATGAAAAAATTACACTAAAATATCCTCCACATAATTATAAATTACCCACCATTGTCATTATAAATTTTAAATTTTTTTCACATTAATCAGAGAAAAAGAGAGAAAATTACCCACCACTATCATTATGAAAAAACTAGACTAAAATACCGTTCCACATGATTTTAAACTAACCACCGTTGTTATTATAAATTTTAATAAAATTAGA
>JBNKGY010000592.1:0-509 GCA_050290065.1 Marinilabiliaceae bacterium | reverse complement strand
CATGCATTAACCATGAGCCTTTAGCTTGGAGATTGTCTTGTGGTCTTAATCCGGCTTGAGAAGGGGAATCATCTGACAGGAAAAGCCTTACCTGGCACATTTACAAAGTTTCTTAGCACTACTGTTTATCATTTTTAGCGAATACATGGGTTCAAGTCCTAGAAACAGCCTCTTGCAGAAATGCAGGGAAAGGCTGCATACATAAGACCCAAAGTGGTCGGACCCTTCCCTAGACCCTGTGCAAGAGGGAGCTACGTGCACCAGGCTGCCCTTTTAACTATGCAACTAAAATGGTGCCTTAACCACCCATCCTCGACTGGAATCGTATTTTGTTTTGTTCCTACATCGTATGAAGCAGCACAACTATCTACATTATCAAATAACAATACAGACTACAGAGTCCAGCAGTGCTAACAAAAACTTGGGATGAACATTTATTCGTACAATAGAAAGGATATACAGAAATATTTCCTGAAAAACTGTACTAGTTGTTCCATTCACTGGATAGT
>JBNKGY010000591.1:0-510 GCA_050290065.1 Marinilabiliaceae bacterium | reverse complement strand
GGTGGGGGACTGACAGGCGAGACCGGCCTGTCAGCGGGCGTGGGCGGCGGAGAGGCCGCGGCCTGCGCGGAGCGCACGTGGGCGCACGTGGGCCAGCCCGGGAAGGAGAAGGTGGGGCGAGCCTAGATGAATAGTAGGATGTCAGATTTATTCAAATCAGTTTTAAACAAGTTCAAACTAATTTGATCAAAAGGGGAATTTACCCAGCTCCAAAAATTCCAAATAAAATATTGATTTGTATAAAATTAAATAAGAAACAACTTTACTTATTGGGACTTTTCCAAATTCAGAATAAAATTTGAAGTAAAAATTGGGAAAGATCTATGCCTTGAATTTGAATGAAACTTGAGTGAATTTCATTTGGGAACTTCCAAATTTTTATTGAATTTGGGAAATTTGTTTATTTTTATTACCCCTGATTGATAATGGACTTGCATCCAAAGGTTTTGAGGTTTGCAAAGAGCGATTTTTGGATTGACCTCGAGATTGAAATTTAAATTTATTTCATTT
>JBNKGY010000590.1:0-510 GCA_050290065.1 Marinilabiliaceae bacterium | reverse complement strand
GGCAGCATCTTCACATGGAAGCCTACTGACATGCCGGGAGAAGAGAGGGAATTGATTGAGCACGAACTCCATCTGGACCCACAAACCAAGCCCGTCAAGCAGCGACTTAGACGTTTCACCCAAGACAAGAAGGATGTAATAAAAAAAGCGATTGCTAGGTTGTTAGATGCCGGAGTTATTAAAGAAGTGTACCACCGGGGTTGGCTTGCCAATCCCTTTCTTTTACCCCCAAAAAAAAAGAATAGAGGATGTGTGTTGATTATACTAATCTTAATAATGCATGTAAAAAGATCCCTTCAGGCTCCCCCGGATCGATCAGGTTGTGGACTTCACGGTCGGTTGTAGCCTTCTAAGGTTTCTTGACTGTTATTCTGAGTATCATCAAATTCCCCTCAAGAAAGAAGACCAAATCAAGACATCCTTCATCACTCTGTTTGGTGCTTTCTCTTACACAACAATGCCTTTCGGACTCAAAAGTGCAGGGACAACCTATTAGTGGGATATACAACG
>JBNKGY010000589.1:0-511 GCA_050290065.1 Marinilabiliaceae bacterium | reverse complement strand
GGCAACCCGCACGCAAAAGATACAGCAGCGCATTTATGATTTCGCGTAAGGGCCATTCTTGTGGTCGTCCTCGTGTTCCGACCGTACTTGGGCTGGGTAAAATTTGTTTGAGCAATTTCCATCCTTGCTCTTTTAGATCACTTTGATATGCTTGTCTTTGTACATTTAACAGGATACCCCTAATTGGAACACCAATTGGGGGTATTGTCATTTTTCAAACAGTCTTTAATATTACACATTGAACATATATATCAATTCAAATCTGTAAATAGGTTCACTTTGATTACTGCTGAATAAGTTAGCTAGATAATGCCTAGGCAAAAAAATTAGTGAACAACAAATCCAAATGCGGACTTATTTTTACCTCCTAACATTGGCCCTTTTCGTGGGCCTGGCTTTGCGTATCATTGCCATTGCTAACAAAACAACACTCACCCACGAACTGTCCTGGATCAAATTAATGATCCAAAACAAGACGTTCACATTAAAGAAAAAGATCACGTTGACAGCC
>JBNKGY010000588.1:0-511 GCA_050290065.1 Marinilabiliaceae bacterium | reverse complement strand
GTTGATATCAGCAACAATTCCATCTTCTGTTGGTCTTGGTTTGTATTTGTCTCTGTTTTCTAGCATTATTCCGATGGGCCAGCCAAAAGTTTTTATTTCTGAACTTCTAGCACTGGATAGTAATTTAGCTTGTTTAGAATTTATATTTTTATTTCCAATAGACGATGTGATCTCCCAAAGAGCCGTGATTTTATTGTTTGCGATTGATGCCTTAACTCTTTCCCTATGGTTTTCTATCCAATTAATATTCAATTTTGCTTTTTCAGTTGTTTTTTCTTTCTCTGGTGCTGCTATCCCTCCAAATTCTGGTGGCATACCAAGAGGTGGTTTTTCGTTTTCAATAACTCCAAAAATATCGCGTATCAACTCTTTAAGTTTGATTTTATACTCGTGATCATTTTCGAAATTTATATAAGCTCTTGAACTCAAGCAAATGCGTATTCCGGCCCACCTTGATCACCCATTCTGGTTTTACTTGATCACCTGTTCTGCTCTTACTTGATCAGCCATT
>JBNKGY010000587.1:0-512 GCA_050290065.1 Marinilabiliaceae bacterium | reverse complement strand
CACTACATGCATCTAATCTTGCTCTCTGATTTTCTACAGGCCCAATACAGTGCCAGGAAGCTTCCTATCAATAATTAATATTTTTAAGCATATTTCATTTTCTACAATTTATTTATTATAGGAACAAAAATAAATCCTAGAATTTATTCTAAGCAGGAAATAATTATGAGTAATTTTGTACAAGCTAAAGATTATGACATGATCATGTATGAAAATTTTCAATATATGAACATGCATTTATTTTTATAATTAATTTCTTAAACATTTGACTTCTTGGAATTTTGTATAATGCAATAATGCACAAATGTAGATTTGGTCAAGCCTACTACATAGATCTACTCAAGAAGATTCTAAATAAATTTATTTTACATTTTTTCTGAATTTTATTTTATTTGCTATGAATTTTTGAATCTTAAAGGAATTTCTGTAATTGTTTAAATTGGAAAAGAAAATGGAAACATTGGGAACAGTATTGGGCCAGCTTTTGGCCCACGGCCACGGCCTGTTGGCCC
>JBNKGY010000586.1:0-514 GCA_050290065.1 Marinilabiliaceae bacterium | reverse complement strand
TACATCGGCAGATGCGTCGTGGCAGTCACGGTGGTTAGACGGTGCCAATTTTGATGGTTGATGTATTTTTTTATTTTCATATTTTTTTTATGGTACTTGCATGCCACTTATATTTATTACTAGTTGATAACCCTATGTGTTGTTGCATGCTTTTCAGTAAACTGAGAAAAGTCAAATATAAGCACAAATGATAGATAATTCTTATTAATAGAAAATATCATCACCAATAATCTCAAACCATAACCAGTAAAAAATGTCAATATAATTTTCATTGAAATTTCAGATTTTTTTCAATGAAGAAAGATAATGTGGCATACCTGCATGTTGAGAGATTAATAACCCCTAGTGGGTTATAATAATTTTTTCTTAAATTTTCAAAATTATTTTTCAATGAAGAAATGTGGTGTGGCATACTTGTATGCTGAGAAAATTCAATATTAATTGCACTTAGTGGATACTTTTTATATAGTTATACAGGATTTTCAAAATTATTTTTCAATAGAGAAAGTTGATG
>JBNKGY010000585.1:0-513 GCA_050290065.1 Marinilabiliaceae bacterium | reverse complement strand
TTCGCCACTTGTTATTGCTCTTCTATTTGTTGTGGCTGCAAGTGAACGACTCATTTCTAATTTTGTCATCTGAAAATGGTATTCATTGATATCATAGATATTATATTTCAATGTTTTCACCTGACTATGTGATAGCCGACTCAAGTCATTGGAGACATTGACATCCTCCATACACTACATATGAAGGAATACACAACATTACACATTTTACATGATTGATGAAGTAAAAATAAGAAAGAAAAAGGATAAAGAGATAAATTACATGTTGTCGGAACCACTTCGAAAAGCTTGGACCACCTTTGAGCCCATGCTCACGCATGTGATCCAGTTGCTTCAATGTGGGTTGCACACAAGATGTCCAATATATTTTGTCAAACTTTTTAAAATATGGTTCGACATCCACCATGTTCATGTACAAATAAAGCATGGCATAGTTCCACTCCTTATCGGTGACATAATGTGCACTTGTAGCCCCAACACCTATTCCATTCCATTTAAAAATTGGCAGCTCGC
>JBNKGY010000584.1:0-514 GCA_050290065.1 Marinilabiliaceae bacterium | reverse complement strand
ACTTCATAAGGCTTTCTTGTGCTACAATACCACGCATGAACAATACTGCTAGTACTGTAGCGAACCTGGTGGGCCCTAGGGGCCAAACCATAACAACTCATGTGTGATATATTGATCATGTTTAAATTATATTTATTAGAACATCTTCAACAAAGAGTAGTATATTTAGGCCCTATAATTTGATTTAGCTACTGGTTTGTTGAGTTTGAGACCTAAAAAAATTATTCTCTCTAACACCCTAAATTATATTATTAGAAAGTAAATCATATTATTAGGAAATAAAAGGTTAGCGATGATGTAGAAAATGAAGATATAGCCCAAATAGGTGAGTTAGTATATTTAAGAACATGAGAGGTTGATCCCTATAATTATTTACCACTTTTTGGTAAAATATGATCATTATTGGAGACTATTTTATAGATTTAAACTATGTATTTTAAGATACTACCTTATTTAGTACCTCGGTTGAAGATGCTCTAAATGGGATGACACACCGGCAAAACTAGAGGCAAGG
>JBNKGY010000583.1:0-515 GCA_050290065.1 Marinilabiliaceae bacterium | reverse complement strand
GCTTCACTCAAGCCCTATACAAGAATTTGGAATGAAAACTCTAGGGGAGAGTGAGATTGGCCTTTGAGAGTAGAGAATATGAGCTTGTTCAACAGGAAAATAGAGTGGCCAAGCTTTTTGAGTCATTGGAGGTGGAGGTGTATTTATAAAGCTCTCTCAAGAAACTAGCCGTTGGGCTCATATTCAAGTTATGGACAATGTCTAGGGGGAGCCAGACAATATCCGGTCAGGGGTTTCTGTGAAGTGTATTTAAATTTTGGAGGGGCTCGTGTAGGGCCGGACAATGTTCGGCTGGAGGTTTCTATTTTGTGGATGATTTGGAGTTGCTCGACTACATTATTTTTATTTCATCTATCACGTCCCTCTTAATAGTATGTTGTTTCTATACTCAAGAAATATAAAGAAAACTTCGTTAAAACACCCTTGAAACTCCTTCAAAGAGCCTTCATTTAGATTGATACGAATTTGGGGATCTCTTTTTTCTTTTCTTCTTTTTGAATTGCCTAAATTTCTGC
>JBNKGY010000582.1:0-515 GCA_050290065.1 Marinilabiliaceae bacterium | reverse complement strand
TATATTTCTATGACCCACTACAAGTCATTAATTTTAATTCTCTCAACATGCAAGTATGCCACATCATCTCATGTCATTTTTCTCTATTGAAAAGTATTTCTGAAAAATCAAGAAGCATGCCACATCACATTATGCCATTGTCATCTTTCTCCATTGAAAAATAATTCTAAAATTTTTAAAAATTACCTCATGCCACATCACCTTTCTCCATTGAAAAATAATTTTGAAAATTCAAGTAGCATGCCACATCACCATATGCCACCTCACATTTCTCTATTGAAAAATAATTCTAAAAATTCAAGAAAATCACCTCATGCCACATCACATTTCTCTATTGAAAATAATTTTGAAAATTTCTGGACAATGCCACATCACCTCATGCCATGTCATATTTCTCCATTGAAAAATAATTTTGAAAATTCAAGAAAATCACATCATCCCACATCACATTTCTCTATTGAAAAATAATTCAAAAAACTCTAGAAAATGTATTTTTACAAATTAGTCCATCAATT
>JBNKGY010000581.1:0-516 GCA_050290065.1 Marinilabiliaceae bacterium | reverse complement strand
GTCCGCTAGGCTGACGACTGGTCACGCCCGACGCCAGCTAAATAGCTGATGCTGCTAGCGAATGGGAGCTACACATGGGTATTTTGCATCCATGTGGTGAATATGAAATAACAAATTTATAAAAAAAAATTACAAAATCACACATATTCTTTTGATCATACTCTATCTATGTATAAAATTTCATGTTCAAAATCTTAATAATGAGGAGAAGTAAAAAAGACAAAATTTCTAAGAGATCTAAACTCGTAATTTTGTCAGAAATTTCTTATTTTTTGTTATAGCTAAACGATAATGAGTTTGAACATAAAATTTTATATATTGATAGAGTACAATTTAAAAACATATGTAAAAAATTTATAATTTCTAGTAATTTTTAAATTTTATATACACGAAAACTTCCTTTATGTACATTCGATACTTTCCCTCACAGTTTCCCACAGCAATCACCCTGCCCCAACGGCATCCTCCAGTCCAGTCTCCAGCAACAGCAACGCCGCACTGCTAAGGTTTTTCATT
>JBNKGY010000580.1:0-517 GCA_050290065.1 Marinilabiliaceae bacterium | reverse complement strand
ACTTTCTCTGCTTCAATCCCACTCAACCCTGTTACTGCCATTGCTCCACCTTGTCCTCGCAATTTATTCATTAATAAACTACGGGTACAGATAACATTTGCAGCATCGTCTAATGACAAGCTTCCAGAAATATATGCAGCAGCTACTTCGCCCATGCTATGTCCAACAACAGAGTCGGGTATAACTCCCCAAGATTCCCACAACTTGGCCAGAGCCACTTGCATGGCAAACAAATAAGGTTGAATTACGTCTATTCGATCAAGTTTGCTTGATTTTTTATCAGCAAAAATCTCATCGCGCAAGGACCAGTCAACATATTTTGAAAAGGCTCTATCACAATCAAGTCTGGTGTTTTTAAAAACAGGTTCTTTAGCGTAGAGTTCTTTTCCCATGCCAAACCATTGTGAGCCCTGCCCCGGAAATACAAAAACTATTTTTGCATCCGATTGATGCTCTACCTGGCTAATATCCTCAGCACCATTCTCTTTATACTCCATTAGCTGGTAGAGCAAATCTT
>JBNKGY010000579.1:0-517 GCA_050290065.1 Marinilabiliaceae bacterium | reverse complement strand
ATTACAGTCTAGTTGCTTGTGCACTTACGTTATAGGCGTTTATTGAGAACCCTAGAATGCATTGAACTTGAAATGAATAAGTTGCAAGGAAAGGCTCTAGGGCAACCAACTCAAGATAACCGTGATCACATGGTGAACAAGCTTGAGTCGAGGACAACCATCACTAGATCTTTCTCTCAATAAAAATACAAGTCTCCTCATCACAAGAGACAAGAGAAGGTGAAGAAGGACTTAAAGCATATCAAGTGTTTTAAGTGCTCCGATACGGGTCATTATGCCTTCATGTGCTCCGCCCCAGTTGAGAGCAAGACAAGACTCTCAAGAAGGCAAATAAGACACCTGAGGACCATCACATTCTTTGGATGCAAGAAAGAAGGCCAGAAAATCCAAGCTTGTCCAAACTCTCCAGCTGAACCACACTGCTCAGGCAAAACCGGTCAGGCCGGTATTCATAACCGGTCAGACTGGTCTAGCAGCAATTTTTCCTCCCAAGTAAAGATGAAGACGAGCTCCAAGG
>JBNKGY010000578.1:0-517 GCA_050290065.1 Marinilabiliaceae bacterium | reverse complement strand
ATTTTGATGCCCAAATCACCAAACCATAGCGTCGGTTCTGAGCCTATATGAGCCAAGAGCTAAATAGTGCAATGCATGAGGTATGCAAGTGCAACACGATGCAAAATAGTAAGTAAAAGTACATTAACCTACAAAAGTTATTTTATTATTTTACTTGCAAGCTTTTCTATTCATTAACTCTTTATCTAAGCTCTTGAAAATTAATAACATGAGATTTATGATTATAATCATGCTCTCTGATTTTATACAGGTTCTAAACATCAAGAGGAGGCTCTCTACCAAGGATGAACATTTTTCTAAGCATATTCTATTTACTATGATTTATTTTCTTACAAGACAGTGATTAAATCATAAATAAATATATGAGCTGGAAACAAATATGAGCAATTTTTTACAAGATAAGTAATATGATATGAATATGCATGCCAAGATTCAAGAATTAACTTTGCATATATTTTTGTAAATAATTTCTTCAAGATTTGGTTTCTTGGAGTTTTATACAAGACAATATTGCACA
>JBNKGY010000577.1:0-517 GCA_050290065.1 Marinilabiliaceae bacterium | reverse complement strand
ATAGGATCAAAGTTAGGATAAGGGTTTGATATGGAGTTTGTGGAATACTTGGCGGATTATGCCTTTTTTGACTAGAATAGGACATTACCAAGCGTGAGTATATGAAGGCTAGAAACTAAAGTTTAATAAAGGAATAATCAACCATGATTTTCCCACAAACTCTAGAGAATTAACATTTGCAAAAATTCAACAAAAGTGTAAGCATGGTAAAGCAAATCTTTTCATTTATATTTGGCTTTGGGTGGTGTATAGGTAAGCTTGAGATTAGGGAAAGGCAAGTCCGACATGTGAGTAACTAGAAAGCAACATGATTTAAAGGTGATGTGATCATGGTTATATCACACTGTCAACACCTAGGCAAGACATTCCCTAATATATTTTGCCCGAGATACAAAATTGTAAAGTTGGATTCAAAATTCAAGAGCAATGTAGGCTAGCATGGTTTTCATCAAGATAAGTCACATTAAATAGAGTTTCATATTGTAGCACATGGTGATCATGGACAAAAGTGGAGTCA
>JBNKGY010000576.1:0-518 GCA_050290065.1 Marinilabiliaceae bacterium | reverse complement strand
CTGGTTTACAATTTAAATAGAGAGGGTTGAAATTGAAATTGCATGATTTCCATTTTCAAATTCAAATGTGGTCGCATTTAAATTCAAAATACATGATTCCTGTGTTCAAATTTAAATGACATTTTATCCACGTTCAAATTCAAATCACGTGATTCAAATATTTCTCACTCACATTTCATCCAGGTCACAAAAAATGAAAACCATCATTTATTAATGAAAACATTAACATATACAAATCCCAATTTATAGGTCATCCACGACCATTAATTAGCAAAATAAAAATCAACAACCAATTCATCCATGACCTTTTCTTGATTTCGGTCATTTCCTCTGACGTCAGTATACACAATTCTTGATCAGTGAACAGACGTCGGTTACTTCGTTGTGGAACAAATTAAAGAAAGAGTCAGAAATGAACTAAAGATTGAAGAGACCGGTAGTTCTGAAATTGAATTGGGTACCTACCATGTCGTTTTGGTATGTCTTCTAGATTTGCAAGAATTATCGATGCAACTCTG
>JBNKGY010000575.1:0-518 GCA_050290065.1 Marinilabiliaceae bacterium | reverse complement strand
TGAATTGTTATTTTCTCTGGTACTAAGTTTGTATGCTTGCAGTTGATCTCCGACTCTCATTGTGCTGGTAATCAATGAAATTCAATAGTATTTTCATGGAAATAGTGGAGTGGAAGTGCAAATGCAAAATTTGCAATTGAATAGTTTTTTAAAACTGATTCAAAATTTCATATAAAATTAGCTACATTTGTTGAAATCTGGTTTATGGGTAAAATCACAAAGAAAAACTCAAGTAGGAGTAAAATCACAAGGATATTTCTGTCTTTTTATACCATATTTAACATCGTTAACATCATATAACAGGACAGAGGTAAACTACAACTTCATTTTGAAATCGTGAGGACAAAATAACAAAGTTAAAAAATAAGAAATAAAAATATATATTTTAAAAAATATATAGCAAGTATGATCTAGCTTTATTTGTAAAAATGTCAGGAACCCAAAAGTGATATCGATGTATTAATCATATGTATTAATGAAGAGATATGGTAGAAAATAGAATGAAATTAGCATTTTGA
>JBNKGY010000574.1:0-520 GCA_050290065.1 Marinilabiliaceae bacterium | reverse complement strand
GGATCCTCTCTAGATTAGATGGGTATTGGATGAGATTGGTTTAGTGAGAGTGTGAGACTTTGTGATAACCTTTGTCTTCTGTTGGACAATAATATTTGTTTTTTGTTGGACAACAATCTTTGTCTTCGGTGGAACAATATTTTCTGTTGGACATTTCCCTCTGTGGACATGTTTTACTTAATTGGGATATTGGGTAGTTCAATCTTCAATTTTCACATAGTAAATAGATGCTAATAATTTGAGAGTCAAGTTTAGGTGCATTTCTACTTAGAACCATACTATTACTTTACCTTGTTGTTATTACCTTACATTATCATTTTATTACTGCACTTGCTGAGTACCAATCATAAGTGTACTCAACTTTACCCGCTGCAATATGGTGTTCTAGGTGAGTGATTGCCATCAGTCGATTGTCTGTGAAGTTATAGTGTCTTTCCGCTACAATGCAAATAAGAGTATTTAAATTAGTCTTTTATAAAATATTATTCAATAATAAATATATTATATTATTACTTTGGTT
>JBNKGY010000573.1:0-520 GCA_050290065.1 Marinilabiliaceae bacterium | reverse complement strand
ATCGGTCGTATCGACTTAATATTTTTATTTATAGGTACAATACCTCAAAAATTTTCCGGTGCGAAAATAGTTTAACTATCTTAATAAAAAAAATAAATGCGTAATATTAAATTTACATTACTGTATTAGGAATTAAATATTGAGATTTTACAACATTCAGTAATTTTAGTCCTTTTTGAGAGTAATGTTTGATTTATCCTATGCTTTATTACGTGCTATGTTTGCCATAAACTCTCCCTCGGCAACTATAGCATCCCCCACATATGCAGTGCCTCGCATATTGGCAACACCTCTTCGCATAGGCGTAATTAAATCAAGTTTAAATATTACAGTGTCACCAGGAATTACCTTTTTTCGAAATTTAATATTATCCAATTTCATAAAATAGGTTGAATAGTTTTCTGGGTCTTCTACCTGATTTAATACAAATATCCCTCCGCATTGTGCCATTGCTTCAACCAATAAAACACCGGGCATTACCGGCTCCGTTGGGAAATGTCCCTGAAAGAAGGGTTCGTTA
>JBNKGY010000572.1:0-520 GCA_050290065.1 Marinilabiliaceae bacterium | reverse complement strand
AGGGCTGCCTTTTCATCTATTTTCACGGTACTTTCAGACCATAGCTATATCGACAATAATTTCATTAAGGAACTTAGGGTTAAAAAAACCGTTGAGAAACAGGAAAAACTCATCCCTGAAAAAGAAATCAAGAAAGCATTGAAACTATTGGAAAAAGACGAAACATTGCTCATGTACATTTATTTTGTCTCGTATATGTTCTGGCGGCCTATTGAAGTGGTAAGGATTGACATTAATAATATTGATTTTGACAATAAAATCATGTCAACGGAAACAAAAACTAAAAATAGTAAGGTCAAATACATTCCAGAAATCATACTGCCGACCATTAAAAAATACGTTGATAACAGAAAAGGCAAAGTGTTTGACCTAAAAGCAAAGAGCAATATCGATAAAAGAGGTTATTTAACCGATAGGTTCAGAAAGTTTAGGGAAAATAATAATCTTGACAAAAACCTAACGCCATACTCTTTTAGGCATTATTTTATTACAAGAATGTACGTAAATCTGAGGAGCAATC
>JBNKGY010000571.1:0-521 GCA_050290065.1 Marinilabiliaceae bacterium | reverse complement strand
CCCCAATCTTAGACGAAGCATATCCAATGAATTAGCGGGTGACAAATAAAAAAAAGGAGCGGATATATTACTTTCTTCTTTTAAAAAAATCAGAATAGCTGGAATTCGGAATAACTGCTAGGGTGCAGGCCGGCCACGTAGAGAGGGCATATTCTTTTTTTAAAAAAAATACAGTACAGATATAAATACTTTTTTGATGAAACAGGAGGGGTCTCTCCTACTGATTATGTATCCTCTCTAACTATATAGAGATGATCTACTAAAGATTATTTAATGTAATTTTTTACATATATAAGTATGACACATCAACAATCAATTAACACATACCACATCAGCACCCATTCAGCATCATCTGTCACACCATTGTGCACAGTAAAAAAATTAAAATAATTTATCTCACTCATATGATATCTATTTTAAATTCTGTTTTCACCGTTGTGTTCTATCCGACGAGATGAGCAAAACTTGATCACACTTGCATAGGTTATAAATAATTTTTAAACCAACTTAATTTGTTCTAC
>JBNKGY010000570.1:0-521 GCA_050290065.1 Marinilabiliaceae bacterium | reverse complement strand
CGGGGAGGTGGTGGTTCCCGGGAACAGTCACGGATCCGCATCGGCATCTATGTAGTTAAAGTTTGCTTGATCAGTGCAGAACCATTGGTGCTCGGTCGGTAGGGTGGGTTTAGTTCAGCGGATTTGATTTTTAGTGGTATAATTAATCTATTCAGGTTTAAATTCTAGATTTGATATAGATGTTACATTTACAGTTAATTATTCTTTCTGTGAGATGTGACGTCCTATCGATAACGATGTGCTCTTGGTGACCGACTTCGTGAATCTCAAGATCAAACTGGCTCAATCTTTCAAAGATGCTCATAAGGGTAGGTTGTATGTGTGTGTTCATAGGGATGAGTGCTCATACATATATAAGTATCTATATTTATACTGTATTTATTAATAGAAAAAAATCATATCATTTCCGAACGAAATCCCGTCTTTTGCGCCATCTAGCGCAGTCGCCCGACTGCCGCTGTACCCGTCACCGACTCCTGCAGCCGCTGTACTCAAGGTATGTAGGTAATGAAGCACTCGAT
>JBNKGY010000569.1:0-520 GCA_050290065.1 Marinilabiliaceae bacterium | reverse complement strand
TCTTCCGATCTCTTCTTAAGCATGGTTGTATTTAGAGTGCAGCTGAATTGTAATGTATGTGTAAGTACATTTATTTTACTTTATTATCGATGTTTATGATTAAATATGTATATTAATATTTTGCTAATACATACTTCTCATTTTTATCGTATGGCAGGACTATGAAGCCTCTTTCAGGAACGCATCAGGTTCTAGCTTCGAGCACATTAGAGAGAGGCTAGCGACGTTCATCATACAGAAGTCATTAGTCCAAAGGGAAAAATTTCATTTCAAACTATAGGCTTTGAGTTAGATAACAGCTATTCTTTATGTAATAGATACTTGATACATAGGCTTTGTGGTCGAAACGATGAACACTTTGTGTAATATTTGATTGGTAAATATAATTGAATGTGTGATCTCCATTTGACTTTATATATGTTTTTGTATGTGTATGTTGCTTATCCTAGCAATGCAGCTGCCAAATCTTGGCTAGCTCTAGGATGTAGTTGGCAACTAGGATGCCCGAGGGACATTAAAT
>JBNKGY010000568.1:0-524 GCA_050290065.1 Marinilabiliaceae bacterium | reverse complement strand
ATATGCCGTTGCTCGTGTAGTCTCTTCACCTTAAATAATGCTGAGTATTGGACAGGTGAAGAATTATCAGATACTCAGGTAAGATTTAATATGTCAATAACACAATTTTTGTTCACAATTTCTATAACTGAAAATATTTTTGATAAAAAACATACAAGAGGACATTACAAATTTTAGGTTGAAATTGGCTTCTATATTACTGACAAGTGAGCTAAATAAGGCTTTGTGGCAAAGACAAGTCGAACAACATGATGATATGCAAATAGTTGAATCTGTTGAAAATGACTATACACCTAAAGATTCCTACAAAAGAAAGAGAACTCCTTCACTGTTCAAGAACAACAATGAAGATGGACTCTCAGAAGAGATCGACAATAAAAAGGTAATCTATATATATCCACATATTATTTATATATAAACAATTAAATAAGATGAACGGTAAAATGTAGTTTGTAAAAAATAAAAAATGATATTTTTTATGGGACGGAGGTAGTAGAAATCAATATGCCTCTCTGTTATGTAGT
>JBNKGY010000567.1:0-524 GCA_050290065.1 Marinilabiliaceae bacterium | reverse complement strand
GCCAATCCCTAGAACCAATTACCGGGAACACTCATATCTATCCATCCATTACTACCATGTGGATTTAGTCCTACTATTCCATCAATAGCATCTTCATCATTTTATTCATCATCCTTACCTTTGTTTTATTTTTGAAACCATAGAAAGACTAGAATGAGTAAGAAATATTCCTATGCCAAATGGAATCAATTCTACTCTCGTTCGACTCAAATTCCCTTCAAAACCTTCATTTGAATTCAATAGAGTAAATTGAATTCAAATCCTTTGGACTAAATTTTCTTTATTTTGAAATTCAAATCCTTGCCTTGGATTTTAAAAATGTCCTTGATTCAAAGTCGTAGGTTTGAATTTGAATCCTCCAACCCATTTCCAACTTTCCTATTTTGAAAAGGTTTAAACCTTTATGAATTTGGAAACTCCTTTAAGTTAAAACCTTGCCTGGAATTCAAATATCCTTTAATTTGAATCAAATCACTTGATTAAAATTTCATTTTTTAGTGAAGTCAAATTTTTATTTCTGAAAG
>JBNKGY010000566.1:0-525 GCA_050290065.1 Marinilabiliaceae bacterium | reverse complement strand
GCCGGGCCCGGAATCCTTTTGAATTTCAAATGATTTTCCAATTCCATTTAAATAGCTGAATTTTGAAAATAGAAAAAGAAGCCTTCCCAGCTTCCAAAAATTCTGATAAATTCTGTGATTATATATTTTATCAAGAGGATCAACTTTTCTCATTGGTCAAACTTCCAAATCGGCACATATTTTGAAATACAAATTCGGGAAGAAACTAGATTTTGAATATGGTTGGAATTTTAAGGGGCTTCAAATCTTATGGAAAAAAAATCAGAAATTCACCAAAATTATATCTTGGCAATATAATTTGTGATGACATCACTTGTATACTAGATTTCAAAGTTCCCTTACAAATGGCATTAGACATAATTGGAGAAATTCGTGATATTTGAATTTGAATTGGGAATTTGAACTTGGATAGCTCAAATGCCTATACAGTGACACTAGAAGTGTCACATTGCCTATTCATCATGATTAACATTCTTTCATATGATTTACCATTATGTCCTTTGAGAGGATTGCTTATTGTCTATG
>JBNKGY010000565.1:0-524 GCA_050290065.1 Marinilabiliaceae bacterium | reverse complement strand
ATGTATATGTGACTTGCAATTTATCAAAGGTCGTATTCCTGAAGCGGTTTTCAAGAGTCGAAGCTTTTATCTAAACATCAAACTGTTCTAGCTACACACTATCTATCAACTCAGAATGCTCAACATTACTATAATAACCATCTTTTGCACGTAAGTGTTTCAAATATTTCATAATTTCAAGTGTTTTTAACAATATAGATAGAAATCTAATGACTCGGTTTTCATGTGTAGTTTAGTGCACGTATGTGACGATGAAAAGAGACTCAGGTTTATGAACCCCACACAAATAAACTAATTAGAATTGAACCCAGTCATAAACGAGAAAAGTGAGAAGTTCAAGACCATGAGTAACAAGAAAAGGGCTGCAGCAATAAAAAAAGCACAACAAAAACTGACCAAAGAGAAAAGAGATCTTGCATCAACCCACATAGGTCAACTATTGCAGATGTTCGAAGACAGAGAATGTATCATGGCCCCCTATAACTTCAAGTAAGTTTGTTCTATCGTATGATCAATTATACTTG
>JBNKGY010000564.1:0-525 GCA_050290065.1 Marinilabiliaceae bacterium | reverse complement strand
AGCGCGCCGCTAGCTGTGACGGGTCACTGTAGCTACCTGGACGAGCCATGCGAACAATGAAAAGCAGTCACACGCTTGGGTGTCAGGGAAAGAAAATGGAGAAGAAAGAAAAAGAAAAAAAAGAAAGGGAAAGAAAAAGGAAGAGAAAAAAGAGGATGGGCGCTCCTGAGCTTGGCTTGAGCACCGCAAGGAATCTGCATCCTATAATGTCTGGATCTAGCTTAATCGTAAAGGTTAATGAAATATTCAATTCTCTGTGTGTCTTTCCTAGTCTTCAGGATCTGGTAGAATAGTTGAGATTTTTTTTGTCAATTACAAGCTAATCCTAGTATCAGAATTTACAGCTATGTGCAATTTCCCTTGTACTTGAGTCTACTATTAAGTGATAAGTTATTTCAGGAATCTGATTTCACCGCTGCTCTATATTGAAATACTTGAGTTCATTTTTACTGTTCTTATGGATTTGGTTGCGTGGTAGAGCTGTGTTGAAGTGGCTTTTTAGAATAATAAAACTAAAATGTGATA
>JBNKGY010000563.1:0-525 GCA_050290065.1 Marinilabiliaceae bacterium | reverse complement strand
TAATATTTTGGATCACAGGTTTGCACTTCCTTGTCCCAATCATAAGATAATCCAATTCCTTTCAGTTGGTCTTTATACCTTTTAATATTTTGTTCCGTGGTAATGGCCGGATGTTGACCCGTCTGGATGGCATATTGTTCGGCAGGCAGTCCAAATGCATCAAATCCCATCGGATGTAAAACATTAAATCCCTTATTTCTTTTGAACCTGGAGACAATATCTGTGGCGATATACCCTAGTGGGTGTCCAACATGGAGACCTGCCCCTGATGGATATGGAAACATATCTAATACATAAAACTTAGGTTTGGACGAATCCACCTTTGCTTCAAAAACTTTATTCTCTGCCCAGAATTGCTGCCATTTCTGTTCAATATCCTTATGTTTATATTCCGCCATTACTCTATTTATGATATGATTTTCGGGCTGCAAAAATAAGGAAATAGGTGGTGCTATAAAAAGAAAACCACATTTGTTGGTGAGGGCAATGTTAATAATTATTTTTACCCCACTTTTTACAATATTA
>JBNKGY010000562.1:0-525 GCA_050290065.1 Marinilabiliaceae bacterium | reverse complement strand
GATTTTATCATTTGAGCAATGCTAATAATAATTTCACTGTGATAAAGTACCATGATGAATAAGTGATTGTGTCAAAATGATAATTTCATTTTTGCCCAACGGTGATGTGTAATTAAAACTTCTCTTATGATTTTAAGGATAATAATGTTGTCGTCTGACCAACATTGATGATAAGATTATTGTGATTGTGCTCCGCACAAGGTAAATTGATGATGATGATTGCCGTACTAAGATATGTGCATGAGTAAATTTTGACCAACATTGAATTTTATTCGTGCAAATATATAATTTGATTATGCATTTGAGCACTTCCCATGCCATAAGTTTTAATCCTTAGACATTAAGTCTTCTTTTATGAGAAATAATCTTGCTTTTGCAGTAGAGATTTTAAAATGGCTTTTGTGCTATTATTTGTTGTTTTTACACTTATGATAAATATCTTATCATTATTAAGTTAAAACCATAATGGGGAGTATTCCCAATATTACATCACAACTAGGAAATTTTTGGATAGTCAATTTTGGT
>JBNKGY010000561.1:0-526 GCA_050290065.1 Marinilabiliaceae bacterium | reverse complement strand
GTGGGCATCTGTCCTCATAAGCCCATCAAGCTTGGCCCATTCTGGTTATTTCTTCCGAGCAGTTTCTTGTTGCTTTTTTACTTTTGCAATATCGCTTCTTGTTTGTCAGTGGTAGCTTTAGATCATGTTTGGATTCATTCAGTTTATAATAAATCAACTTTTATAAACTGTGCATGGCCTCTAAGCGGATTAGTTTCTTCTCAATTTATATATCAATATTATAAAGATGAGTTTATATATCATCAATACTATAAAGAATGAGTTGCCTGTAACATTTGTGTCACTCGGAATTATTATGTACCAAGCAATCTAAATCGTTAATCAACCTTGCTGTCCAATTTTTTTAGAGTATGATCCATGCGTTACATGCCTAGTGTTACATGAGTTATGAATTAAATTTTGAAATATAACGTAACTAATTTTAATACTTTTCTCACCCACGTTGGTTCTAGCTCCCACATGTACCCATAAATATGAGATAATACCCTTCCATAATACATTGATGACAAATCTTTCAATTACTTAT
>JBNKGY010000560.1:0-527 GCA_050290065.1 Marinilabiliaceae bacterium | reverse complement strand
CGTACAACTTCTGTACCAAGTAATCACAGAATGGAACACATCAATGTACCTTGTATTCTCATTGAGCTGCAAGGACATTAAGGTTTTTCCTCCAGGAACAAATACATGAACCACTAAGTTTGCTATTTTTTAAAATTTCAGAAATGAAACATTATCAAGATTTAGATGCAGCTGTATAACGAGTATAAAATGGAATACACACCTGATCCACCAAAAAAGACGACAGGATCTATGCCTTTTCTTCTTTCTGGAAAGAGACAAAGAAATCAAAATACTGTACATGTTCAAGAGTATCTACAAACATAACATCAAAGTCCAGAGACCATACATTGGTATTAGTGGGTCCTGTTTCATGCCAACAAACTCATTTACCCTACAAGTTTTACATGAGTGTTAGAAAGATCTAAGACGAATTTTCTTCAAATAGTAAAGAAACTTATGCAGTATAGCAGAAATTTACCTAAAATGTATAGTGAATTTCAATAGCGACCCATTGCACTATGAAAAGCGCATCAACAAACAATTAT
>JBNKGY010000559.1:0-527 GCA_050290065.1 Marinilabiliaceae bacterium | reverse complement strand
GGAAATGCAATCGGCTAGTCATAGTCCACTTCGATACGAAAAATATGCTAAAAGCGTTTGAGTTTTAGGTATAACTTACAAATAATACTTCAACCGACCTACAATATATTCCAATTGCTGGTGGGATAAATGTGGATGTAAAATATTTAGAATCGAAAAGACAATAACGTTCCTGTTGCCAGTAGTAATCGGGAAATAGTAAAAACGGAACTTGTGATCGGGATTCACACATTTCGAAGATCAAAGTGGAATGAATATTATCCGGATGGTGTGCCACGACTGCATCTATGTTTTCCCGATCGAATATCCACTGATAGTAGATAACTATGGCTTTAATCAGAAAATTTAACTGGTCATAATTATACGCAATGATGCGAAAACTGCCTTTCAACAAACTGTAGTTGGCTACCATCCGTTCGCTCACAATCCCCAGCCAGAGATTGGAGTTAGGATATTCCCGTTCGAGCTCCGCAATGTTTTACCGCTCGATACTATCCCGATACTGTTGCACCCAAGAATCAAAATAA
>JBNKGY010000558.1:0-528 GCA_050290065.1 Marinilabiliaceae bacterium | reverse complement strand
CCACTAGCTTTATAGGTATAGCTAGAATATTCTTCAGGAATCTCCGATTTCTCTTCTAAAAAGATGGTCAATTTTTTTGTATATAACTCTTGCCCGCTGGATTCCTGTTTGAAGTCAGCTATTATAAANTGATCTAATAGGCCTTCTGGTAAAATAAGTTCTAATAATTGGTGATTTAGTGCTGCTGATGACATATATATTTTTTCGACAAAACTAACATAACTTTTTCAGCAGACCCAAAATTATTGTGAGATCCATAAAGGATCACCCACTAAATTTGGGTTTACCAAAAGAGTTAGAATCAGATGGATTAATTAATCGAACCGTTTTTCCTGAAGTCCCTCCTCGCGTTGAATACAGCTTAACTGAACTTGGTAAAGAAATTCATCCTGTCCTCAAAGGAATGTATAAAGGAGGAATCCTTTTTGAAAAGTCTATTGATGAATTACATACCTAATTATTTACAAATTATACCTTGTGTGTAAAGGTTTCCCATATGCAACACAATCGGGATATAATAGCGGATTA
>JBNKGY010000557.1:0-529 GCA_050290065.1 Marinilabiliaceae bacterium | reverse complement strand
GTATGTTCTCTAATGCTAGGGAAGCTCAACTCTTGCTTTGGCATGTCCAACATAAGAGGGATGGAAAGATCCGACATCCTGCTGATGGTAGGCAGTGGAAACATTTTGACCTTAGCTATGAGGAGGACTTTTCTAATGATCCAACGAATATTAGATTTGGTCTTAGACCGATGGAATGAATCCTTTCGAAGAGATGAGAAACCCACACAATACATAGCCAGTTATTATGTGCATATACAATCTTCCTACATGGTTCTGCCATGTGAGAAAGTATCTTCTATTGACAACTCTCATATCTGGTCCTAAATAAGTTGGCGGTGACATAGATGTTTTTTAGAACCATTGATGGAGGACATACAAAAGCGTTGGGAACATGGAGTCAATGTATGTGATGAGTACAAGAAACAACACTTCAATCTAAAAACCATTATTTTCTACACGATCAAAGATAATTCCGCACGCTCGGCCCTTATAGGGCAGGTCAAAGGAAAGACACCATGTGTCGTTTGTGTGGATCAAACAGAATCAA
>JBNKGY010000556.1:0-529 GCA_050290065.1 Marinilabiliaceae bacterium | reverse complement strand
CAAGTAAGTCAAATACATATCAAAGCAAAGATGTGAAGAAACTTACAAATTTTCAAAAAAAAAAATGTTCCAAAAAACTGACTGACTTAAAATACATCACCAAGTAGAATTTTGGAGAATTTATTATAATTTTATCAAATTTCTATGTGGGCTTAAAAATTCAAGCAAATAAGAAACCTATGAAGTTGAAAGAATTTTAATTAACAATCTATGACACTTTTCAAGATGATTCCGGTTAAAATAGCTGCATCTAATCTTAAGCTTCCAAAAAGATATAAGTGAATTTTGATGGAGTAGAAGTGCACCTTTTGATTTTTTTTCTGAAAAAACAACATACATTTTTATATTAACGAGTAGACATATTTAGATGACTGTAATTTACTTTTTCTTTTAGAAATTGGTATTGTATGTTGTTAGGATCAAAGAGAAATGTATTTCGATAAACTTGATGAGTTTCGTACCGAGGGTTCCAAAAATTTGCATTTATAGTAAGTGAACAAACCACTTAAATAATTAATGTAAATCAAAT
>JBNKGY010000555.1:0-529 GCA_050290065.1 Marinilabiliaceae bacterium | reverse complement strand
TCGTTTGTCTATGTTTTAGTCACAAATTTATAGATATAAATCACTCAATCTTTTTTGCTAATACTATGGCACTCATAAAACCAATCAAATTATTTTAACATGTAAATGATTTCTATCTCTAAGCTCATTTTCTAATTAAAAATACATAATCATGTTCTACTACATAAATAATACTCCCTCCGAATTTTAATTGTTGATCTCATTGACTTTTTGCGTAATGTTTGATCATTCATCTTATTCAAAATATTAATTTAAATATGTAAAATTACAAGTCATGATTCAAATTTATTTAGTGATAAAAGGAATCATAACAAAATATATGACATTTTTTTAAAAAAAATCACGTGCAGGTGTACCTGGTAGTTAGAGATCTAAGTTTTATATTTTTTCGTTTTGTGATCAACTTGATCCACTCACTGACATTTTTTAAAATCTTTCTTTGCAATCTCCATTCACATTGACAGATTTATATCTTCATTTGTTTGTAATCGACTTGATCCCCTCACTAGCATTTTTTAAAATAGTTTTT
>JBNKGY010000554.1:0-530 GCA_050290065.1 Marinilabiliaceae bacterium | reverse complement strand
ATCAACGGATACTGTTTTCGCACTTGCAGGCACAACAAACAGCGAAGTAGTAGCAAACAGTGAAGACGCTAGCAGACTAGCAGCCGACTAGTATTGCATACTTCAAAACATCATTGAGTAAGAGCTGAAAGTTGTGTTTTTCAATGTGATTGGTTTCATCTAGTCAACGGCACCAAAGTCGATGATTTTAGTGTTTTGGAGGTGAAGCATGAATCGTGCTATTCAGGCAACAATCTTTTGTTTGGACATCAAGCACAACAGATGTACTACCAAAGTTATCCTCATGAAAGCATGAAACATTGGTGGGTGGTGTATAAAGTTAATCCTGAAATGGCACTCGTCCATATGATGCATACATGGAAAGACACGACGATGATGCCTAGAAAAGCTTGCATGTGAAATTCGAACATTTGGAGGCTGGAATATACCCTTTTGGACTGAAATGTATTGTATAATGAACTGTCAAATTTTGTGGGAAGCATCAGACATGAACAGGAATGTAATGGATAGATCCTCATCTAGGATATACT
>JBNKGY010000553.1:0-530 GCA_050290065.1 Marinilabiliaceae bacterium | reverse complement strand
GGAAGGAGTGTCATGGAGTGTCATGCGTCGGCAAGTCAGATAGATCCGCCTCCAAGCGTCGCCGGGATGAAGGGAGACAAGAAATTAGAGTTTGGAGATAAAAAAGTAAAGGGTTTTATGTTTTGATGATTGGGATAACTCTTAATCGGCGTGCGCCCTCATATATATAGGGTGGGGAGGTCTACTCCTGTGGGATGGCAAAAACGCGTCCTAAACCGACCTAAACTCAAATCTTGTAACACCCTGATTTTTACAAAGCAATGAAATTGTAGAAAATTACTTAAAAAATAAAGGATTATGGTTGTTGCATTCATGCCGATGCATACTTTTTCTTTTGTACTGATGAGTGCTCTTATTTTATTTTATTTTATTTTGTGAGTAGGAATCGTTCAAAATTTAAATTTGAGTTGAATTCAAAGTAATTTTCAAATTGGAAAATAGTTTGAAAAATAGAAAAGGTTTTAACCCTGAAATATGGCCATGGACTGAAACTTCCACTACCGGCCCAGCCTAGCCTTCCCTAGCTTCTC
>JBNKGY010000552.1:0-533 GCA_050290065.1 Marinilabiliaceae bacterium | reverse complement strand
ATAAAGATTTCAGGCCAAAACTGTCTCCAACATACTAGCTAAGTTGTTTTGTAATGCTAAATATAGCTAGTTTGTCAGAAAAAATATTCTTCAATGAAATATTCATCTTCCTCTCTATTTTTTCTCGCTCTCTATTCCAGATTTCTAGCTAGCTAAATTTAACTAGTCGTGTAGCTAGCCATCTGCATGCATGCTTCCTATGACATGGGGCCCAACGATGATGTGTCATATTTAAATATAGAGTTAGAGTTGATTTTAGAGAGACAGTTGGGTTGCATTATATTTTTTTATGATTTTTATTTTAGAGACTGGTTAAAATATGTGAATTTAGAATTAGCTTTAGAGAGACTGTTGGAGATGCTCTAAGAAGGAAGCTAGGCAGGTTGTTTTCCCAAACAATGTATGCTTGAAGCATTTTTAGCACAAATGTGAGCTACCATATTTCCCGTTCTTCTTGTATGTAACGTTTTGAACGAAGATATACCCGCAATCATAGTCTGAATCTCTTTCAAATGGGGGTGATCTCTGAGCAT
>JBNKGY010000551.1:0-533 GCA_050290065.1 Marinilabiliaceae bacterium | reverse complement strand
AATAGTTCACAGCAGCAATGGTTCATGTTATGAATCGTTATTGATATCTATTATTAGCAGCAGTTCTCAGCAACTATTCTAGAACTCCTACTGATAATGGATATCAGCAGTGGTTCTAGAACCGTTGTTGATACTTAGTATCAACAACAGTTCTATAATAAGAACCGCTACTGATACTCCATCCTAAAACAAGACTTTCATATTTCTATTTTAAATCATTCAAGCATTCATATATACCAGTTTCAGGCATTCATATATACCACTATTCAGGCATTCATACAAGCACATATACACCAATATGTAAACATAAATATATATATACCAAAAGTCATCATCCATCAAGTTCATGTATATACATCATGCATCAAGTTCATCCACCAGCAGTAGCACCAATACAAGAGTTCAGCACAAATAACTGAAACATAGTTCATGATCACCATAGATAACTAAGACAACAGATAGACTATAAACATAGTTCATGATCATCACGGGTCAAACTTGTGTGCTTCGAGCAACTTGGAAAGCTGATGATA
>JBNKGY010000550.1:0-535 GCA_050290065.1 Marinilabiliaceae bacterium | reverse complement strand
CATGCACTTTTTCATCTGAGGCGCTGGATGCTGATCTCCAGACCCCATGTCATACTCCATACCAATATCTGCTATCATGTCATCCATTCAATTCTCATCATCGCTTCCGTCCGATTCAGTGGCTGCGGGTGCCTGCACCTCTCCATGCTGGTGCCACACCAGGTAGTCCGGCATAAATCCTTTCGTAGCAATGTGACCAGACATCTCATACTTGGACAGCATCCTTCTATTGCAACACCTAATACACGGGCACATCACTTCACAACGGCCACCAGCAAAAGCTAGCTTCAGAAAATCCTTGGTGGTCTAAAGCCATTCACGAAAGTGCTTACCAGTATCATTGAATCTGTCATACATTATCTGTCGGTCGTCAGCTATTTTTGATGCTAATCAAATGAAAGCATAATGTCAGGAAAGATAGATTACAAGGATAATCCATATTAGGATGGATATGTTCTAAACCCACCCAAGAATGACGACCGTCGCATGTTATCTGGTTTCTCTGATCACACGTCCAATATCAGTGTGCTAGAGA
>JBNKGY010000549.1:0-535 GCA_050290065.1 Marinilabiliaceae bacterium | reverse complement strand
CACTACGTGGGTGCATGCCCGCGAACCGCTGCGCCTCGCAGGCCACACGCGCACGGAGAGGCCGGCTGACCCGAGCCGAGGATTCGGCCCAAAAGCTGAATTCAAATAAGAAAACATTTTTTTCAAAACTGTTTTATAAATTACAAATCAATTTGAATTCAAATAAAATTTGAATTTCAACGACTTCTACTCGCACAATAAAATACAAGAGCACTTCATCACACAAGGAAAAATATGCAACGGCATGAATGCAATAAATAATTATTTATTTAAATATATAACCTTATAGAATTCTATTCTTTTCGAGAATCAGGGCGTTACAGTAATCAAATACTTCTTCAAGTCTTCGAAGGCCTCTTGTGCCTCCTGAGTCCACTGAAACTTGTCTTGTTTTTTGAGGAGCTTAAAAATGGGAGCGCCCTGACACCGAGTCGCGAGATGAATCTGCTCAAGGCAGCCATACATCCCATCAACTTCTAGACATCATGGAGGCTCTCGGGCGGCTTCATCTTGGTGATAGCCGACACCTTTTCTT
>JBNKGY010000548.1:0-535 GCA_050290065.1 Marinilabiliaceae bacterium | reverse complement strand
GCATCGTTCCTAAATAGGTGACACATAGGTTTGCCACATGTCCTACATGTACACGTTCTACACGTATCACATAAATAAACATTTCATAAAACATCAGAAAAAAATATTGAACGATAATATAAAAAAATTAAAATATAAAACATAGAACACATTAAGTAAGAAAGTTAAATATAATCTAAAATATATTAACCTAAACATAAATTAACTAAACAATATTAACCTAATTTACTAACCAATAGAATACCTAATTTATTAACCAATACAAATAATCTAAAATATATTAACTAAACAATATTAACCTAAATATTACAACCTAATTCAATAACCTAAATAACTAAATGAAATATATTAACCTAAACAATGTCATACTAACCTAAATATATTAGCCTAAACAAAATAATACTTAACCTAAATATTCACCTAAACAATATAAACTAAACTATTGAATTAAACTAATTAAAAAACTAAACTAATTAAAAAACTAAACTAAATTAGAAAACAAAACTCACCGACGAAGGCGGTGTGCTGCGGCAGC
>JBNKGY010000547.1:0-535 GCA_050290065.1 Marinilabiliaceae bacterium | reverse complement strand
TGGCAGGATCACAGACATTGAAGAGAGTTGGTGCAAATGGCAGGATCACAGGCATTAAGACTGATGATGACATAAGAGCCTACTCTGCAGATGTGATCTCTAGAACATGTTTTTTTTTAGAACACGCCTGAGTGCGTATTTCATTAAAAAGGTAGCAATTTCAAACATATAAGCTAGTGAGTACCTAACTCAATCACAATAGATAAATGAAGAAGAAAAATGAAACAAGAGCGATAAACAGAGACCACAAATGTAACGCCTCATGATACGGAGACCATAATCAAGACACTTAACTTGCAATTAAGTCAAAAGATTAGAACAAATCAAGTTGTTAAAGTTTGAAATTTGAACTTAAGTCTAGGATTCAAATTCAAAGTTTTAAGTTCTGTTTAGTGTGGACCATTGGACTCAGTCAGCAATTTTTATAAATTTGTTTAAGCCGAATTAGACAACACTCCCAAAAGAGAATATGTTCTTGACGACTTTCTCTACATGTGTGCAAATCTACAAAATTTATTCAGGTCTAGGAGTATTG
>JBNKGY010000546.1:0-536 GCA_050290065.1 Marinilabiliaceae bacterium | reverse complement strand
ATCGAGTTGTTCACCAAGAACCAAGCGTCCACCACTACAACATCTTCTTCCACAACATGTTATTGTACCCTTCCATCCCTTCCTTCTTATGATGGATTTGATTCCAACAAATATTTTACTTGGAAAATAGGAATAGATAAAAAATTTGGACAGTGTCTTGTATATGTGAGAGGAGAAAGCTTAGAAATGTTGCTAGTGCTTTAACTACTGATGCATTAGCTTGGTGAAAACGTTTATGTGAATATGATGAATTGCCTAAAACATGGAACAATGCAAAAATTCTCATGAGAAAAACTTTTGTTGATTCATCTTCTGCATCTAATTTGAATTTTGAGATACATTCTCTGGAGGAGCAGCCAACTATTGCATCCCCAATTATGCATAATATTTTGCAGGAAGTCAATATCAAATAAGAGAATGAAGAGAAATATGTTCACTTTCAAGAAGGGGAGCAGTATTGCTTACCTAAGATATCTTCAACAATGATGACGCAAACTTTCCAATGGCACCGGTCCCAAGTTAAACTAAAATAGGAT
>JBNKGY010000545.1:0-536 GCA_050290065.1 Marinilabiliaceae bacterium | reverse complement strand
GATGAGTTTAAACAAACATTCCCAGACTCTTTCCCTGAGAAGTTTAAACTTGAAGGCGTTGAAGATGAAGATTATGCAGGACTTACACCTTTTGATTACAAAAGCCTTGGTAAATTAGCGATTAAATTCAGCGATGGAATTATACAAGCAAATCCCGAGGCCAATGCTGAGCTAATTGAATATGCTAAAGAAACAGGAAAACCATTTTTGGATTATCAAGACGAAGAAACATACATTGACGCTTTTGATAAGTTTTATAACGAATTACTGGATAATTAATTAAAAGTTTACATAAAAATATGAACTGTCAGATTCAGATCTGGCAGTTTTTTTTTGTCCAAACTGAACTACACTACTGACTTTTATTATTAGTTTTCTTATTTTAGCTTTAATTATAGTGATATAAGATAGTATTGATTCTTAGTTAAAACATCACTAGGTAATAATTGAAACTTAACTAAAATCATACAACGAAAACTTTCTGTTTCACATTTAACCTGGCACATATGAATTATAGAAATTTATTACCTAATGAA
>JBNKGY010000544.1:0-537 GCA_050290065.1 Marinilabiliaceae bacterium | reverse complement strand
ATGGAGGGAGTAACTTTTAGCTCGCTGTCTTAGGATTATCACCCCAGGACCTTGTGTGTCATCCTTTCCTTACCAGGCCGCGGTTGGGGAACCAAGCTAAGGGCCTATTTGTTTGTTCTTTTGCTTTTCAAAAAGCAGCTTTTTGAGTGGTGTCTTTTGGAGGCTGCTTTTGTAATAGCAGCTGGTGTAAAAGCTACACTTGTTTGTTTACCTTGCTTTAGGATGTGCTGTCAATTGGCTTTTGAGCTGAAAGGAGTGTGGAATGTCTGAAATGCCCTTGATTATGTAGAACACGTTACAAAAGCAAATAAAATTATATTAATATATAAAAATAAGAAAACGATTATTTTTAATCAACAAAGAAAGGAGTAAGTTTAGATAATATAATTATATTACAAAAGCCACATAATTATATTACAAAAGGCACGTACCCTCGTACATATAACATTTCTCAAAATATACAATTCACACAACATTCTACTATTCTCCCATGGACATCAATGCATCAGTAATACCGTCCCTAAATGCATTCATGTC
>JBNKGY010000543.1:0-537 GCA_050290065.1 Marinilabiliaceae bacterium | reverse complement strand
TTGAAGAGAACTCCTATTACAGTTCTAAAGATTCTACGAGTTATACCAAGGGTATAACTAAAATAGCAGAAACTACAAAAGATTGAAACATGCATGAAGGATGTGAAAGTACATCAATGGCTCTGCATAATTATCTCAACTTCTCTGCACAAAGACAAGGAGGAACAGTAATGCAGAACCATTGAAGTTCTCCTTGAAGCACGCCTGCCTCAGCACCTTCTTGGCGCGACAGCCTAAGGCTCACCGGCGTCATCTCCGTTGTTGTCGTCGTCACTATTATTATTTTTTGCTCCTGCATGGGCATCGTTGGTCCCAGCGGAGGCGGTTGAGGCAGGGTTGATTGCAGTAGAAGCGGTCGCATCTTCCGCACCAGTAGACTTCTCCTCATGCACCTCCTATTTTTCCTCATTGGAGTCACTGAGGATGATGATCTTGTCGTCGTCGGGCGGTCCTAGAAGAGCACGGTTGAGCTCACCATAGAGACGTTGAGCGAACTCAAAATTGCGAGAAGTGCCAGGGATGAGATCTTCCTCATCC
>JBNKGY010000542.1:0-533 GCA_050290065.1 Marinilabiliaceae bacterium | reverse complement strand
ATCTTATGACCTCTTTTTTGAACTTTGTAAGATTTGACATGTTTTTTCAAAAGAAAACCAGCAGCGACCCCTATTCTGTTAGAAGGACTTAACGGTGTTAAATCTCAATAGAAAAGATGATTTTACCCCTTCTTTGTAATTGCAAGAATGAACCTGTTTTAAAAATTCTAAATATAATGATACTTTTGGGTTCTGAATATAATTTTTTAAAATTCTGGATATAATTTTAAATATATTTTTCAAATTCTGAATATAGTTTTTATGAAATTTTGACAGCACTTAATTCATATTTTGACCAAAATTAGACAAGCAACAATCATAACCAAATGAGAATTAATAATGCACACATATCGATTAAGATACTTGTCCAAAACATAGATGATATTACAAATCTAAAATAACACAAAATATTAAACCTCATTCAAAGGACAAATCATTGAGCAAGCCCCCATCCGCTTCTTCCCCTTCTACTTACTCTACCTCTTCCCCTTCCCCTTGCAGTTGATTGTCACTGCTTGTTTTTCTTGATCCAG
>JBNKGY010000541.1:0-540 GCA_050290065.1 Marinilabiliaceae bacterium | reverse complement strand
TTTTCTGATTTTTTTTACAGGCTCTACACAGTGCAAGGAAGTTTCCCACCAAAGATTAATATTTTTCCAAGCATAATCTATTTCCTATGATTTATTTAATCTAGGAACAGAAATTAAATACTAGTAATTATCCTATGCAGGAATTAATTCTAGAAATTTTTGTATGAGCTACTGACCATGGTATGAACATGCATGCAAAAATTCAGAGTATGAACATGCACATATATTTATAGAAAAATACTTTAAGGTTTTACTTCATGTAATTTTGTACAATACAATATTGAGAAAAATATGATAAGGTCAATTTCTCTGTGTAGACCTGTTCTTAATGATTTTATAGAAATCAAATTCATGGAAGGAATCGAAGAAAAACTCCTACAATCTAACGGATGAAAAATCAGGTGAAAATACTCCAAAAATCACAAAAAAGAAAAATGATCCATACAACTTGGAGACGAGATTCAAGCACAAAGATCATATATATTGATAGAATCAAATGTCTATAAGGTGTGGAAATCACCACAACATTCTCCGACTCTT
>JBNKGY010000540.1:0-540 GCA_050290065.1 Marinilabiliaceae bacterium | reverse complement strand
CCAATTTTAAGTAGAGGCCATTTATCGATGATTAAATCCTGCGAGAATCGCTTCACCATCGCCTGAATAGAAACATCCCGTTGTTGTGCACTTAAATGGGAACCATCACTACATTCAGGTTGAACTGATTCTACTTCAGATAATATTTTTTGATACCATCTTTCGCCCTTACGCACGAAAACAGTTCGCAGAGCTGAATGCCGGCAAACGACATAATTAAAACTTTTTACAAAAACATCAATATCAAGTGGCTGCTTGTAAATGTATCGAATACTCCCCCACCACTGATAGGGAGGGTTAAAGTAAGATAGCAGCCAGCGTTGCCCTGGCCCGAGAGGCAACAGGTTTTTCTCTGAGCAATCTGGATTATGATCTTTTTTACTGCCATTTTCATATTTGTTTTTATTGCTGATGCTATTGTCATTACTATTTGGCGACGGGTTGATTTCGAGAAAAAATTCATCAAGCAATCGTTTTCGATCAAGTTTTCGATTATGATTGCGCGGCAACTTTTCCAGCCAGAAAATACGATGCGGGATC
>JBNKGY010000539.1:0-541 GCA_050290065.1 Marinilabiliaceae bacterium | reverse complement strand
CACTATGAGTAAGCGTTCAAGAAAAGAAAGAAAAAGGCATGATAAAAAGGCAGTGAATGCAAGTCAATCTATGGTTGAAGGACACTCACAATCCAGCACTCAGGCGCACAATATAAATGAGGCCAGAACATTGGAAAATCCTGGTTCACTCATATTAGGAAATCATGAGGAACCACAAGGGATAGAAGAAATTTCCATTAATTGTACTAACTCTGGAGAAATATATGATTAGTACTCCAATTGTTAACCCATGCTTCTCAACCATCATTGCTAAAAATTTCCTTACTAATCCAGATCGTAAGACCATGGCAGAGTGCAAAAGGCGCTCGGACTGGAATAAATGGAAAGAAGCAATTGAGGCTGAGCTTAACTCGCTTAAGAAGAGAAAGATGTTCACTGAAGTGATACCTACACCTCACAGAATCTTTCCTGTTGAATTCAAATGGGTATTCATTCAAAAAAGAAATAAAATAATGAGGTGGTAAGATACAAAGTGAGTCTGGTTGCACAAGGGTTCACGTAGAGACCCAGCATTGATTTC
>JBNKGY010000538.1:0-541 GCA_050290065.1 Marinilabiliaceae bacterium | reverse complement strand
AAATCTAGGAACCAATTCAAATTTGAATGTTGTTTAAATTTTTAAAGGGTTCAAACCTTTTTGGAAAAATCTCATAAATTCACTAAAATTCTAATTTGACATGATCTTCAATATTATTAATTTATATTTCCTCTCTTGTATTAAATAATTTGAAGTTTCTTTGCAAGTGGAATTTGGCAAGATTCGTGGCAAATTCAAGAAATTTGAATTTTTAATTTGAAGTGGAGTTTGAGTTTGTTCTTTCTTTCTACAGTGACATAAGGGGTTTCACAAGCCACTCCCGTTAAAGAAATCTTGTCCCAAGATTACGAGCACAGAGGGGGTTTAAGAGAGGGATTACAACGCATCACTGCAGATGGAGAAAATCCGGATAATTAGAATGAAGGAAATCCTAGGTCTCCCATGTTGCTTCTACTTCAGAGTGGCGGCTCCACTAAACCTTGTAGAAGTAAATCGTCCTTCTCCTCATGACCCGATCCTGCTGACCTAACAACTTCACTGGATGCTCGGGATAGGACAGATCGACCTCGAGAGGTGTGAC
>JBNKGY010000537.1:0-542 GCA_050290065.1 Marinilabiliaceae bacterium | reverse complement strand
TAATAGACGTCGATCTCATGCTCAATTATTCCGTCGTGTTTTGATGAATACTAGAAGACACACTCACGAGGCTTAGGGTAGAGCCAAACTATCGATGATGATATCTGTTGAGCTGCAAAAACTTTTGAAAACTTAATTAATAAAATAATAAATCTGGAGCACATACCTATGGAGTCCCTTACTTTTTGTATGCGGTGAAGCGCGTGCTGAAAGTAATAGAAGATGTGGACCGCCAATCGGGAGCCCCTTGCTTTTTGTATGCAGCAATGTGCATGTAAAAAGTATAAGACAATATTAAGGGACCATCAATTGGGAGCCTCTTGCTTTTTGTATCCAGCGTTATGCGTATAAAAGACATAAGATAGATATTAAGGGACGTCAATCAGGAGACCCTTACTTTTTGTACGTGGCGTTGCGCATGTAAAAAATATAAGATAAATGATAAGGAACATCAATCAGGAGCCCCTTATTTTTTTGTATGCGGCGCTGCGTGTGTAAAAAGTATAAGATAGATAATAAGGGACGTCAATTGGGAGCTCCTT
>JBNKGY010000536.1:0-543 GCA_050290065.1 Marinilabiliaceae bacterium | reverse complement strand
AATAGCATCTGGAATAACCTTGTATGCTCCACCACGTGTAAATGCAGACAATCGCTATGGGGATTTCGAGATGAGATCAAGATAAAAATATAACTATGTAATAACAAACAAAATTAAGTAGTAAAAATAGTTAATGATGACATACGTTGAACTCCAGATCATGTAGTGCTTTCTAACTGTTTTACGTTGGCCCTTAGACTTTTCAAGTGCAATGGGTGCCAAAATGCATACACCCATGTTAAAAACATCGGGGTCCATTAGTTCACACACATCCAAATTTTTTTGGAGCTTTTCAACGGATAAATTGATTGGGTATGATGATGAGTTTTCCACCCATTCCTGCCTTCAAGGTTTAAACTTTATATAATGTATATTTACACAATATTGAAGCTAAAATATGAGTTTAATTTTTTAATATATATATATATATCAATAAAAAAACCATATAAAATAACACTTACTTCAATAATTCATTATCTTTGATTATTTGTAGGTAGTTGTATATTCCCTCAAATAATGCATCCGGGCACGTTAAACTAATGA
>JBNKGY010000535.1:0-543 GCA_050290065.1 Marinilabiliaceae bacterium | reverse complement strand
GGCGGCGGCGCGCTCGACTGGCGTGGGGAAGGAGAAAGGGGAGAGAGGGGGCGCGAGCCTGGTGGGCCGGCTGGCCTGCTGAGCCAGTTCGGGGAGATGGGCCAGATGGCGAATGGGCCAGTGAAAGGGAAAAAGAAATAGAATTCAACTTTCAAAATTGATTTCTTGGTTTAGGAAAATTGGTTAAAGATAATCTGCTATCAGAAAAAATTGGGAAAATTCCCAGAAATTGTAGAAAATTTAGGAAGGCTAGAAAGTGAACTTGAGTGAATTTTGGAGCACAAGAATTTGAACAAGGGTTTATAATAAAATAAAACATTCACCAAAATGAAATTTTGCGAAATTGATTTAGAGATTTTAGTAAATCATTTTGAATAACCTTTTGGAGTCAATTAAAATATTTTGTTTGAAAATTTAACAACTCGAGTAAATTGTTTTCAAAAGAAAATTTCAACTCCAAATATTTATGAACTTATTTTACATACAAATAAATTCATTTTAATAAAAGAAATCATGTGAAAATTTTGAATTTCTCGAGGAAAA
>JBNKGY010000534.1:0-543 GCA_050290065.1 Marinilabiliaceae bacterium | reverse complement strand
AAATGATTCATTAAGTTGATTTTGAGAGTATCAATTCTGCATCTGTCCAACGGTAATGTAGAAATTGAGGCTAATTTTGAAATATTTTTTTCTTAATTTAATTTTAAGCATGGTAATTTATCAATTAACCAACATTGATGATAAATTTATCATAATTAAGTTGTTTTCTTGAGTTTTGATTCTATTCTCTACCGATGGGTAGTATAGAGTCAAAACTTTTCATTTTATTAACTCCTTATGAGAAATTAGGAATTAATTCTATCTCTGTCCAACGGTGATTTAGAATTATATTCTCTCATTCTTAGTTTCTATTTAGACACCGTGATTTTACCATTCGACCAACGTTGATGGTGATTTCACTGTGATAAAGTATCATGATGGATAAGTAATCAAGTTGAAGCAATAATTTCACTCTGCCCAACGGTGATGTGGAATTAAAACTTCTCTTGTGAATTTAAGCATAATCATTTTGTCATCCGACCAACGTTGGCGATAAGATTATTGTGATTGTGCTCCGCACAAAGAAAATTGATGATGATGACT
>JBNKGY010000533.1:0-540 GCA_050290065.1 Marinilabiliaceae bacterium | reverse complement strand
GATCAATTCGATGATTTTGATCTTAACATCAAAATGAAAACTTACAAATGACAATGCAGGATAGAAATATTCTGTGTATTTGAACATAAAGAGATAATCAATATTATATTTTGCAAGTAATACTAATTTTAAAAAAATATCACCTTTAATGTACATTAAGAGATAATCAACCGAATTAATTCCTGCTCAAATGATAATATAGTATATTGGGGTCCAATAATTATATAGTTTTATTCATAATAAATGAATATTCCCTCTGTCCCCAAATATTTGACATTTGACTTTTTTTAACTTAACTTTGATCATTTACCTTATTCAAAATATTTTAAAAATATGAAAAATCAAATATATACTTAAAATACATTATGTAATAAATAACATTATAGTTAAAATAAAAACAATTATATTTTTAATAAGAGGTGACGTCAAAATTAATGTTAAAAAATTAAACAGTTAAATATTTAAAGATTGAAGGAGTACATATTTTGAGTATAAATTGGGGAGCAAGACTCCATTGCAAGGCAGCTCACTTGCACAAAT
>JBNKGY010000532.1:0-548 GCA_050290065.1 Marinilabiliaceae bacterium | reverse complement strand
CTTGCAAAGCAGCAGAACATCTCAGTTGCTCCCAAGCTCTCACATGCAGGATTGATCCTGAGATTTCAGATATATGGAGTCCTCTCAACCTTTTTATATATATGTTTATTGGTATATATATAGTCTTATATAAATATATTATTAAAGTAAACAAATATATGAATATAAATTAATTTTATAGAGCACTACACTTTAATATTTATGAAATAACCTTGACTGGAATCATAAAAACTTACTTGGTGCTATGCATCATCTTATAAAATTTCTCCTAAATTTTTTTGATACAAAAACATGGATTACACTATTCATCGATTACACTATTGATATCGATCTCATCCAATAACTTCTTCTCAATGCATAAAGACGTCAAATCATTCAAACTTTCTTGACTCATTAGTGACCTCAAATAATTCTTAAATAATTTTAATTTTGAAAAGCTTCTTTCATCAGATGCAACAGTCACAGCCACAGTAAATAAGATTCGATAAGCAATGGAAGTGTTAGGATAACAATCCATATCTCTAATATGCTGAAAAATCTCTATAACA
>JBNKGY010000531.1:0-544 GCA_050290065.1 Marinilabiliaceae bacterium | reverse complement strand
GTATCAGCTAATTTTGAACCTACTCACGAAGGTTAGTGATGAAAAGGGGTGCCCATGCCCCCTCCGCCCCTCAGCCTCAATCCTCACCCACAATTAAAGATATCAATCAAAAGGTACTTAAAAATTAGTCAGGTAGTTAAGTATTGATGGTTACAAAATAATAATTGGTGTGTGATTATCTCCTTCCTATTTGTATTGTTCTCTTAAGATACTAGTTGTAACCTCACACGTAGCTGTAAGATTTTAAAATAATAATTATTTATGTAAGTTTTTTATAATTTATAGATAAAAAATTAGAGAAAGATGATAGGACGGATAGTGATGTGTACACTCTACATATCTAATTATTATTTAAGTAATTTTTTTAGAAATTATAGATAATAAAAAAATTAAAGAAAGTGATGGAGTAGATGATGATATGTATAACATGCATGCTAAGAGATATGTTATAAGAACTTATAGTAGGTTAGAAATGTGATGTGGCAAATGATAATATGTACACGTTGCATGTTAAGAGAATTACATTTAAGAATCTTTAGTAGGT
>JBNKGY010000530.1:0-545 GCA_050290065.1 Marinilabiliaceae bacterium | reverse complement strand
ACGCACATGTGACTATGGAAACAGGCCTTGGAAGTATGCATTGAAGTCAAGAGCTGATAGCTACGAGAAAAAGAGAAAACATGATGAGTTATTCGAAGACAAGATACAAGAAAAGGTGCAAAATATTTTGCAGGCTGAGAGGGAAAAGATGCACGAGTCATTTCAAGGGCATATACAAGAACAGGTGCAAGCACAATTACAATAATTATTGGCCGAACAAGGAAATGCTTTGGTCTTGCACAGCCCTAGTGGGCATCGTAGCAGTTGCGCATCCACAACTGCTATAAAAAATGATGACAACCGCTATCCCATTGATGACCTAGAGGAGATCAAAGAATGTAGGCTTGTCACACTTGTCTTAGGTATTCCAAGAACAGTGGCTTATGGGTTGGCCGGACCTTTCATTGAAGGGACTCTCTTCAATTCTCATCTAATAGCAAAGGGATATGCTATAGTACTTGTGGATAGGGTAAAACCTGATCACCGTAGAAGCATGCTAGAATACCTTGGAGAGAATGGTGAATGGAAACTTGGAAAGATCGGAA
>JBNKGY010000529.1:0-546 GCA_050290065.1 Marinilabiliaceae bacterium | reverse complement strand
CCATTCTGGCCTTAAGACTGGTGGAGGCGTGACTATCACACCCCGTGTTCTGAAAACCCAAATAAAAGTCACTAACAAATAACTAGGGGCAGTTACGAGCCTAAATCAAAAGGTGGAATTCAAAAATAAAGTTTTGGATTCAAACTATCGTGAAATCAATCCGAATTTCTTTTTCAAGTGGAATTCAAAATTCTGATCCTCTTTTGATAGGAATGGATTTTTTTTCCTAGCAATAATGTGTAACCAGGAGCTTTCTGGCCAAATTTCGTCAAAATCCAAAGTTCCAAGATTTTTCAGTGAATTTTCTAGTGAATTTCAACTCATAGAAGTTCTCTGAATTTTAGTTCAAATTCCATTTCGAATCTGGAAAAGTTTCTATAAGGAGAGTTGTTCCTTATCTCAAGCTCTTTCCACCCATATTTTACTGGGAATTTTTCGACCCATGGAGGGTCCTGTTTCGATCAAATGAAGTTTCATGGGGTTTGATTTGATTTCAAATTCGTTCAAATTAATTTGGTTTGGTTTGAATTCATCAAAACCACCGAC
>JBNKGY010000528.1:0-546 GCA_050290065.1 Marinilabiliaceae bacterium | reverse complement strand
TTCATTTGAATTTTGTTTAAATTTCATTTTCAATTCCATTTGAATTTTGTGATCAATTTCATTTGAATCTTATTTTCAATTTCGTTTGATGAATTTTATTTTCAATTTCATTTGATGAATTTTGCTTTCAATACTTTCGTTTGAATTTTGTTTTCAATTTTGTTTGATGAATTTTGTTTTTAACAATTTCGTTTAAATTTTTCTTTTAATTTTGTTTGAATTTCATTTTCAATTTCATTTGAATTTTGTGTTTAATTTCATTTGAATTTTGTTTGATGAATTTTGTTTTCAATTTCATTTAATGAATTTTGTTTTCAATAATTTCGCTTGAATTTTGTTTTCAATTCTTCTTGAATTTCATTTTCAATTTCATTTGAATTTGTGTTCAATTTTTCGTTTGATGAATTTTGTTTTCAATTTCATTTAGTACATAGGAAATTTGCTAGTACTTTAATAACATAATTTGCTAGTACTTCAATAGCATAATATGCTAGTACCCATGCAATGTAATTTGCAAATTATATTATATGAGACAAAGTCAAATCC
>JBNKGY010000527.1:0-547 GCA_050290065.1 Marinilabiliaceae bacterium | reverse complement strand
GACCAGTGTCGTCTCAGAATCACCGAGTTTGGGTTGTTGATGGTGAAAAGATGCATCCACTAAGAGCATCTTCAACAGAGGTGCTAAATAGGGTAGCATCTTGAAATATAAGATTTAATCCTATAAAATAGCCTTTAATAGTGACCATATTTTATAAAAACATGTCAAATGATTAGAGCATCTTCAAGAGAGGTTCTAAACAAGTTAGTATCTTAAAATATAGGGCTTATTAAGCCCATAAAATAGACTCTAATAATTACCCTATTTTATAAAAACTTGTCAGATGATTATAAGACTCAACCTCGCGGGTAATAAATATATTGACTCACCTATTGGAGTCATATCCTTATTTTTTACATCATCGTCAATATTTTATTTTCTAATAATATAATTTCTTTCCTAATAACATGATTTATGATATGAAGGTTATACTATTTTCTTTGAGTCTTAAAGTTAACAAAACCGTCCATAAACTAAAGTATAGAGCTTAAATAGACTTCTTTTGTTAGAGGTGCTATAATGAGGAGTAAGATGTTGCCTATGTAAG
>JBNKGY010000526.1:0-547 GCA_050290065.1 Marinilabiliaceae bacterium | reverse complement strand
TCAACAACTTCAGTTTGAGTTAATCCAGGACGTTCATATTTAAATTGTTGTTGTTGACTTTTTATATTATATTTGATAATTTATTTTATTCAAATTATCAATTCTAATATATAAATTTATAAGTCATATTTTAAATTTATTTAGCAATTAATCAAGTCATAACAAAATATATGATTTTTTAAAAAATGAATAAAATAAATAAACTTTAAAGTCAACAACAACAACGATAACAATTTAAATATGAAGGGAGTAATAAACAAGACAGTGAGCTTTTTTGCAGCACAGTATGAAGGCAAAGCAAATAAGAGATGTGTCTGGAACAAAGATTGCCGTAGCAATTGATCTCATCAAATTGCACTTTGTATTAAATTGCACTCTTTATGCCACATCTGGATGTCCAACATGTAAATATCTGGATGCCACATCAGGGTGAAAAAAAGGAAGGATCAGATTAGCATGTTCCAAGTTTAGTTGGAGTTGATTTAACACATTGAATTATCAGCTAGTGCTAACTGTAACATTTCAGAGAACACTTTGCAATTCGAAC
>JBNKGY010000525.1:0-548 GCA_050290065.1 Marinilabiliaceae bacterium | reverse complement strand
GGTACCATACTCATAGTAACCGAATGCTCAAACATAGACTTTGAAACCAAAAGGCAGCGTAGAGATTATTATTGCCAAGTTAATCATGTCGCTATCGAACGTCCCATCACCCAGACTAAATAGTTCAATATGCCAATAACCTTCTCCTCCTAAGACATAAACCTAACCTCATTCCCACATACTGATGCCATGATCATTATAGTCCACATCAACAGATGGGATGTAACCAAAATTCTCATCGATAATGGCAGCCAGTTTGAAATCCTTTTCCTAGCAACCTTCGACAAAATGGGATTTGACCGAAAGCAACTCAGGGAACCGTCGAAGCCCCTCTATGGCTTCGGCGGAAAAAGGATTGAACCCATCAAAATCATCACACTCCCAGTGTCCTTCGGCACTCCTAAGAACCCACGCACTGAATACATTACCTTCGATGTGGTTGACATGGCGTACCCATATAACACCATCTTCAAAAGAGAACTCCTAAATACATTTGAAGCTGCCTTGCACTCAGCATACTTGTGTCTCAAAGTACCAGCAACTTTTGG
>JBNKGY010000524.1:0-548 GCA_050290065.1 Marinilabiliaceae bacterium | reverse complement strand
GAAGCAAGAATTGAATTGATTTGTCTTGTTCGAACTCCTATCAAAATTTGTTATGGTCACGGTCGTCATATATACCGGACTCCAAAACCCTTAAAAAGGAAGCGAATAACCACATAAATGGAACCAGAATACTATTATGTTGTCCTATATCCTGCCTAAATTACCACGTCCTTAGGGATGATAATTTTGTGTAAATAAAAAGTTGGTAAAGTAATATTATGTTGCCCTACCTATAATGGTTTGTTTTCCTGTCTTATAGAAGAACATTCCATGTGGATAATTGTGTTTCCATACAGCATGTCTGCGAAGAACATTGTGCGTCAAAGAAGCGCGATCGTAAAGGTAAGAAAACCTTCTCTCAATGGAACAATTACGATACGATGTAAACAAGACCGAATATATACTATTTTTAATGAAACAATACAACTCAAAACGTGTGAGAAACAACACATCAAAGTTGTTATAAAATGCAATAACTTCCAAGGATGTCATTATTGATCATCACGACGCCATTGGAAATAGCGTGTATGATAATATCAAATTCCTTC
>JBNKGY010000523.1:0-548 GCA_050290065.1 Marinilabiliaceae bacterium | reverse complement strand
CTCAAGTGTCACTGTAGCCACTACAATGTAATCTACGAGTCCTCATCATGTAATTGCAGTAAATCAATGGCAAGTGAACTTGGTTTGATTTGAATTCAAATTCAAATCATCCCTTTTTTATTTCTAAGCCAAGTCAAATGGAGCTTATATGGAAACTGAAAATTTGCCATACAACTATGCCAATTTAAATTTGGGGAATTTACAAGATGTTTTCAAACATGTTTGAACCTCCAATAAATTCAGTTCAAATTTCAAAAGCAGTTTGCTTCCAGGAATTTTAATTAAAATTCTGTTTGGAATTTGAACTTGCTTCCAAAAGGAAAGTTGTTCCCTCTAAGTTTATCTTCCGTCTTGCAAAGCTTGGAAATTTTTGGAGTTATGGAACTACCATTTTCATATGTTGCAATTTTGAATCAATTTGAAATTTTGAAGGAAATAAAGAAATAGTATTGCTGCAGATGGGCCGGCCCACCCGCTGCCTCCCCTGTCCCTGCTCTGCGTCGCGCCTGAGTCAAATCGCCGCTGGCTACCTGCTGCAGCGTCGTTGC
>JBNKGY010000522.1:0-549 GCA_050290065.1 Marinilabiliaceae bacterium | reverse complement strand
AATAAATTCTCAAAAATTGCTGACTGGGCTAATTGATCCACACTATACAGAAATAAACTTCAAATTCAAATCCTGATTTTGAAATCCATTGAAATCTTAGGGTCTCTTAAATGCTTGATTAACATAATCTTGCATATTAGATACATGGGGTGTTACACTTGTTGAAAGCTTCCTGCGCCGACGGGCCCACAGGTGCTGACATGCATGTTTTATGAATTAAATTATTGAATTCAAGAATTGAATTAAATACATTTTATTAGAGTGCTACTAATTAGTTTGATATTTTTTCTTGGTGGAACATGAAATTACAAAACCAACAGAGTTGGTTTCATGAATTTTGGACAAATATACTGAGAGATATGAATTGTTGAACTTTGAATTGAATCTAAAACTAATATGAAAATGGAAATGGAAAAGGAAATTCAAATCGATCCTAACCACTAGGTCGAAAATGTGCATGCGGCCCAGCTTCACAGCTCGAGGCCGGCCCGCTTGGCTTGGGTTGCAGTGCCGGGCACAGCTTGGCCAGCGGCCTAAGAGCACCAGTCG
>JBNKGY010000521.1:0-551 GCA_050290065.1 Marinilabiliaceae bacterium | reverse complement strand
TTTTGTCACCTGTTGAAAGAGAGGTAAGGCCCTAGCCGCCTATTGAATGGGAAATTAATTTTTTAACTTTCTAGTGTAATAGGACATAAATGTATTTTTTTAAAAAAATGAACCCCAATCTATTCTTTCTTAAAAAAATTCAAAAGATACACTTCTAGGTCTTCATAGTTTACGTTGATTTTTTTTACAAGATCAAGATTAGTTGCAACCATTTTAACTAATCATATCAAAAAGTGTCACTAATTTTGAATTAAAATTCTTTCAAATTGATAGCTTTCTCGCCTTCGTGCCCACTTAGAAAATTGATAAAATTATGATAAATTCTCTAAAATTCTATTTTGTGATGTATTTAAGTTAGTGAAAATTGATAAGTTTCTTCACATTTTAAATGATTCACGTAAATGAAAATAAAGATTGAAAAAGATTCTATTTTTGTGAGGTGCGATAACACATTAACACTTGCATGTGGCCTCCCTTGTGGTTGTGTGCTTGTGTGGTTTCCACATTAAAAAAATAGTATGGACTGTTTTCAAAGAAAAAACATTCTTGAG
>JBNKGY010000520.1:0-551 GCA_050290065.1 Marinilabiliaceae bacterium | reverse complement strand
AATTCATCTAAAGTTTGAGAATCATGTACAGAGGCATCAGTAAAGGCATATTTATCAATGAATTTGTATTTGTTGCCTACCTTTGCGTGATCTTTGTAGCCATAATAAATCTCGTGATTTTTCTTTGTCCATCTGGCATCTAAGTCTATTTGTCTCTTTTTGTTAGGTGCATCATCCCAAGTTTTCGGTGCAGTTCCGGTTTGCTTAATGTGTTTGTTTTCTTCTCTGGAATTGCGTTGGTGGGGCATTTCTACAAGGCTCGCATCTATAATTTTTCCTTCGTGTGCAATAAGGTCGTTTTCTTCCAATTTATTGTTAAATGTTTCGAAAAGTTCTTTTCCCAATTCAAGTCCCGTTATTCTTCCCTTAAAGTCCCATACTGTCTTTTCATCAGGTACATGGTCATTAAGTGTTAGCCCGAGGAAACGACAAATGCTTAGCCTATCCAATATTTGGTATTCTATTTGACCATCGCTCAAATTGTAATATCGTTGCAGTATCAATATCTTGAACATTAAAACTGGTGAGTAGGGATTTGTTCCTGCATTGCC
>JBNKGY010000519.1:0-551 GCA_050290065.1 Marinilabiliaceae bacterium | reverse complement strand
GTCATTCTTAATCCGCAACGGGTGATGTTCCTTATCATACCCAAAGGTCCGACCCATCACCCTCTTAATCATATGCATGATGTAAGGTGCATAACCACAACTCTTGAGAGGGCTCTATCTTCTTCCCTATGAGTCATCATCTTCCTAAAAAGATGATTCAAATATGTATAGAAGGGAAGAAGATCTGTAGTGGTTCCCGCACTCCCTCTTTTAATGCTTGGGTATATGAATTATAGCTTACTTGCATCAACGTGGAGTGTCATGTGAATCTTGGGGTGGTTTGCATCTCCTCGCCCAAATCTAAAGAGCCTAGCAAAGTGCTCATAGGTGATCTCATACCGCCTTCCCTCGGTCATCCAATGAAACTTTTTTGTGTCCCCCCTCTCCTCAACATACAAGGTGGTAAAGAATTGAGCTATGATTTCATTGTTTCAATTCTTTCTGAAAGCCATGACATCCCTCAAGTGCTTGGCTCTACAAGCACTCACCACCTCATCAAAGATCCCATCACTTTTTCCCTCCATGTAGTTCCAATCTATCTACTGGAAAAT
>JBNKGY010000518.1:0-551 GCA_050290065.1 Marinilabiliaceae bacterium | reverse complement strand
CAAATCCTGAGACTGAGTTCTGGATTGATACTTGGAAGAACCTAAATGAACCTTCTAGGCTAGGCCTGCTAATGGTTTCAAACCCACTCCACACCCAACCCAACCCAATCCAAACCATCAATCTATCCATCCAAACCAGTCCACCCAATAGTGCATATGCACCCAAATCAACCCAATCCAAACCATCAATCTATCCAGCGTATGCTGCTTTTATGACAACCGTCTACGCTCTACTAATATGATAATAGGCCCTGGTAAGCTCCAAATAAACTGCTCAAAAGCTCGTGCTGCTATCTGTAAAAGAGAGATGATTATGTGCATATGTAAGTCAGACTTTGTGTTTCCCTTTTAACAGACTTACAGCGATTTGAAACAGAAGAACAACTCATGTTTCTTCTTTACTGGAGAAGATAATGATGAATTTGTAGTTGCTCCCTGAAGAGGGAACTGTTGAAGCTTATGATAAAGATGATCAAATGCCAAGACAAGTGACCAGGGCGACAGATACAGCGTTAGTGAACAAAGATGTATAACATCAGATCGCAAAGCTA
>JBNKGY010000517.1:0-552 GCA_050290065.1 Marinilabiliaceae bacterium | reverse complement strand
TCCGTATTCACATTTTCCATAATTTTTTATAGATATCATTCAATTGAATAATTCAGTTCATTTGTCTTTGCAGGTTCTTCATATCTTTAATGGTAATCGATCCATTCTATACATCATGCGTCAAACTGACTTGGCCTCGCTTCACTACGTCACATTCATCGAGCCACTTACCGTTTTTTCAACAGAGGCCCTGCCCTTTGACTCTGAACAATTTACGAACAACTCCATCAACAAGGTGATTAAATTAAAACCTAAAGACCTTTTCTTGCTCTTGGAAGAACATTTTACCGCCACCGTTTTGATATATAGAAAATCTTATGAAGTTCAATTTGAAGACCTAACATATGAAATTTTTGAGTTCTTCTCATAAATGTAAAAATAGTGGCAAATCTTTTGTGCACAATAAATTTTACCACAACAAGTTGATCCAAATAATATTTTTACTATAAATGTATATACTAAAAGTTACATAAAATAAAACTATTAATCCTACAGCATCGCACGGGGTTATAAACTAGTCTTTATATATACATTTGACCAACAAAAGGAGAC
>JBNKGY010000516.1:0-552 GCA_050290065.1 Marinilabiliaceae bacterium | reverse complement strand
TTCATCCGTGTCTCTCCTACTTAGCCTCTTTTTGAAATCGATCGGAGAGAATATGGTGACAAAGATAATATGGTTCCTCAACCTTAGGCACTCGGGCACTCTTTTTGGTGTGTGTTTCCTCACCTCGGCTCAATAGATATTCCTTTTTCATTCTACCCTCTAAAAGCTAAATATGTGAAGCTCATGGGTAAAGCCAAATGATACAACTCAAGTCTTGCATATTGCCAAGTTAAAGGATGGTCCAAAAAGAGCTGCGAAATTTTCTCAAATGATTTTAGAAAGGGTTTTTGAAATGGTATGATGGAGGGGAAGAAAATGGGCTCATACAAAAAGGATTTTGAAGTTGCAATGTTTTTCTCCTCTCAAAATATTGACTTCCCCTTTTTATTTGAAGAGACTTTTGGAGCTTTTCTTTTTCTTTCTTTTCTCTCTCTTTTTTTCCAATACTTTTTCTCTCTTTTCTTTCTATGCTTCGTCTCTTTGAGGACTAGGGGATTTTGATGATATTTGAGGAGAAAAACAGCCTTAGAAAATTGTTTTCAAATGGCATGG
>JBNKGY010000515.1:0-555 GCA_050290065.1 Marinilabiliaceae bacterium | reverse complement strand
ATCCAACTCAGGAAGAGCAGACGTCTTCTTTGCTCTACATGTACTCAAATATGGACGAGATGGAACAACATTTCATGTAAGTTCATTCTTTTTAGTTTTCTATTGTACTTATGGTGGCTCATGGTTCATTTGTGTGTTTATTCATTTAATTTGATAGCATGTTTGATTCGAAATACTTAACTTCTGGTCGGCAACCAATGATGAAGCAATTAGATAAGCAGTGTCGGGAAGGAATACATGGAGGACATAATTTCCTCACTTGGTTCAGAGAACATGTAAATCCTCACTTGACTTCTGACCTTTCTGTGACATGTATTATGTTTAATCATCTAACTGACTTAATTGGTTATAGTGTGTGCTAGCTGACAATGTACATGCGGACCTACGTCAGCTGTCGTACGGAAGAATTGTTGTCAAAAGTTATGGTCGGTGAGACATCAATGGGTTTCACTTTCGTTCAACCATTTTTGAAGCCTCTCACCCACTAGCAGCCACAACTAATATAGGAGTTGTTATGAGGGCCGTTGATGCAGAAGGGCACGAAGATCGGAAGAG
>JBNKGY010000514.1:0-532 GCA_050290065.1 Marinilabiliaceae bacterium | reverse complement strand
ATCCTAAAAAATTACTCAGTCATTGTAGCAAAAATGCCTGAGTCACTGTACCGTACGATAAAATCTCAAAAATAACCGACGGAATCTAAAATTGACTGAGTGACCGTAGCAAAAATGGCCGAGTCACTATAGAAAAAATGGTTGATCCAATGTAGCACGCGATGAAGTCTTAAAAAATGTCTGAAAAAATCTATAAGCGACATACTATTACCTCAGCGCTGCCTTATGCCAATGGGCCACTTCACATCGGGCATTTAGCTGGTGTTTATGTTCCGGCTGATATTTATGTGAGATATCTCCGATTGAAAGGGGAGGATGTTGCATTCATATGCGGATCAGATGAACATGGAGTCCCCATTACTCTTCGCGCTAAAAAAGAGGGAGTTACACCGCAACAAGTAGCAGATAAATACAATGATCTTATTAAATCCTCCTTTGAAAAATTTGGGATAAGTTTTGACATTTATTCACGAACAACCAGCAAAACCCATTATGAAACCGCTTCCAACTTTTTCACAACGTTAAATGATAA
>JBNKGY010000513.1:0-555 GCA_050290065.1 Marinilabiliaceae bacterium | reverse complement strand
GTTTACACAGTCCACGGTATTACCAGATGTAACATTGTTTCAGATATTAGCATAGCAGGCAAGAGTGCCATAACCTTTCTTTGCACAACTCAAATTCAAACTAACAACACATGTCTTATTAAGTACAAATTGACTTTCCATGCAACTGACTGGAACAGAAGCTGAGATGTTTTGCTTTGACAGTATTGCAAATCTAATAGTTGGGAAACCTTGTGAGTTCCTTGTCAAAACTATGGATGTTTTTGGAAATATCCCATCAGCGCTTTCTGCTATTGTTGGACTCAAGTTCATGTTTGTTGTAACTATAAGCATCAACTCTTGTTATGCAAAACAGAGAATCTTCAATGTCAGCTCGGTTCTACAGACATATGGAAAACAAGAAGGAACGTCAAACTCTCAGGATAATACTTTGGATGATGTTTCTTTTAAATCTGAAGATCCTTTATTCCTCCTGCAAACACAGGAATCGCCAGCAACAGCAATGGGAAAACTCTCTACAGGTGGTAGACCAACTTTGGTAAGTACTTTTACACATCCGATTAACTATAACTGCAA
>JBNKGY010000512.1:0-556 GCA_050290065.1 Marinilabiliaceae bacterium | reverse complement strand
ATACCAGAACAAACAAATGTGAGATCTTTTGATTTCTATTAACCCGTGTCAGTCACATATTCATCAGTATCACCGAAGCAGTGCTTTTTTTAGAAAACTGAAGCAGTGCTTAACGGATCAGTACCATTTTACATTCCTAAATCACTAATAGGATATTTTCCCTGAGAGCTTTTATACTATTAAAATGTAGTAGAGAATACTGAATTTTTTTTTGCTTCCCTGTTTTAAGACTTGAATTCTTTTATCACATCTACCATGTAGAGATGTCCCTCAACGCATTTGTGATGCTATGTTGTGTGATACAGATATAGCAGATCACTTTACCAAAATCGCTGCACTTATGCATTGCATTCAAAAGCCCTTAAGAGCGGCCTGCAGACTGAATATCTGATAGCAAGTTCACCCTCTAGATCATTCATGCAGATGAACACAAATCAATTATTGAAAAATCATACATAGTTTTTTCTGATGTTCTGATCGGTTAATCGCACTAGTTCAAAATGTCATTTATGTTCTGAAGTGAGCACGATGGATTTTCAAACAGAAAAAGGACTAC
>JBNKGY010000511.1:0-556 GCA_050290065.1 Marinilabiliaceae bacterium | reverse complement strand
GAAATGGCTGCGTGATATCGGTTCTAGTCATCCTTTTGTTCCCAGTTCTGAGGATCAAGAATTTCAACTTGGTTGTGGACTTTGTTGATACAATACACAGTCCAATGTGCATTATGGATCACAGGTATGAATATTTATTGGAAAATTGCTTAGCTGTAAAAAATGACATACAAATGAATAGCAAAAAAGTGCCTTAGAATACAAAAATGCTAAAAAATGACTTACAAGAGAAGTGCGAATAAGATCCTCGGCTTTGCATCGCATGCATATGTACTTTAGTAAATACTTATCATCTTCCTGTAGCAACATAGAGACCTATAAAAATAAAAAAACAGTTAGATGACATGAAGGTGTAAGCATCACTTAAAGAGTAAAATGAAAGTGTGTAACAAGGCTTAAGGAGTAAAATGAATAAATGTGTGAACTGACTTACATTGTAAAATGGCATACAATATAAAATGACTAAATGTGCAAAATGACTGATTAAAAAATGACTTAAGCTGTAAAATGACTTAAAGTATAAACTAGCTTATGGAGCAAAATGACTGAGTGAATA
>JBNKGY010000510.1:0-556 GCA_050290065.1 Marinilabiliaceae bacterium | reverse complement strand
GAAGATACAAGTCACTCTACTTTTAGTGCATGAGCTATTGCAACACTTAAATATAGTTGAACAAAACTTTCCCCACAGGATTTTGCATACAAAGCACTTAAACAACTGAATTTGCCATGGCCAATTCAAATCTGAGCTATTGTAACACTGCACAAAAACAACTTCAATCCATGCATGAGCTATTGCATCAGGTTTGCACAAAAATAGCAACCGACCAACTTAACACAACTATTTCCCTATGGACTCTATGCAAGGAAAACAATCACAATGTAAATTTAAGTTTCTAATTTTTGACAATCAAAAATAGAAATTATACAAATTTGTCATTTAAATTTCAAGCAAACCATATAGCTTTCAATTTCAATTTAAAACAGTCCATATAGCTCCAATTTGAAACATCAAATTGAAATATATCATAGATTCATTCTAATTTCCTGAAATTTCAAGTTCAAATATCCAATTTGACATTCAAGTACAAATATAGATTTCAATTCCAATTTAAAACAGTCCATATACCTCCAATTTTTGAAACATCAAATTCAAATATAGCATATAT
>JBNKGY010000509.1:0-556 GCA_050290065.1 Marinilabiliaceae bacterium | reverse complement strand
GAGCCCAAGAGCAAAGGAAAGGTTTCAAAAGCTTTCTAATTTTCTAGGATTTAGATTTAAATGAATTTCGATCGAATTCAAACAAAAGTTTAAATCTTTTCTAGAAATAGAAATTTGGAATTAGAAACAAATACATTTGTAAATTCAAATCAAATTTTAAAATAAATGGATCTTTAAAATTTAAAAGAAGATATTTCAAATTTCTTTTCAAAATTCAATTTTGATTTTGAGTCAGTTTGGATTTTTGGCAAAGAGCTTCACCCTGGCTTCAGTTTGCGCCCGAGGAGGAAAGAAAGGGACATTCGAGCCATCGGTTGAGCTGGTCCGGGAGGAAAAATGGGCCAAGCCGAAAGGATAAGTGGGCAATGGGAAAGAAAAGGGAAAATGAAGGAAACAAAGGGAAAATGAAAGAAAATAAATAGGAGAGAAAAGTAAAAGGGAGAAAAATTAAATTGGGAATTTCCAAACTTGAAAAATTATGTGGAAAAAAATAAAAGGATCTTCCATGAAATTGGTCTAAAAGGGAATTTATAAGAAAAGAAGGATTAAGGGTTTA
>JBNKGY010000508.1:0-557 GCA_050290065.1 Marinilabiliaceae bacterium | reverse complement strand
CAGAGGGAACGATCAGAAGACAATTTCGATCCAGCGATCATCAAATCTTCAGACTTCCTGCTCACAGAGTCTCTGGTTCATCTTCTTCTTCAGGCTCAATCCGTGGCAGAGCATGTGATATCTCATTTTTAAATAAGAATTATCAGTTCTAATCAGGATTATTATGAGATGTTATTATTGTATTAATGACGTATAATATATCACATATAAGAATTAATTATATAAAATACTATAAAAGTTAAACTTTATTATAATTTAAGTTTTTAATTTAATTATAAAATTTCAAATGAAAGATAGAGAATAAAAATAATTTGCAGAAATGAAAACACTCGGCGATCAAGAACGACACCTTGCCCTAGAGGTGCCGACCTCAGAAACAGCTCACACTGGGAGAGAGAGAGAAAGAGAACACAGCTGTAAAACAATATCAAGGTAAAGTCTGAGCATCTAAAGCTCAGCAAGGCTGATCCATCAACATGGCCATAACCAACCGAGTCCTATTATGAAAGGCCTAAAGGGTGAACTCTATCTCTATGCCAAACCCACACTAGAAGTTG
>JBNKGY010000507.1:0-557 GCA_050290065.1 Marinilabiliaceae bacterium | reverse complement strand
CAGAGCAAAAGACCGAGCCTGGGATGGCGAGAGGGTTTCTAGGGGGCACTTGAGGGGATTGTGTGTCGGCCGGAATAGAAGGCCGGTGCGGGTTGAAGGATTCTTTTGGTCTAGACTTTTTTGCCTACTTTTTGTGGCAATGGCAAAAAGTAGGTTGGGATTGGGACAAAGTCCCAATATTAAGAAATTCACAAAGTGAATTTCTTAAGTTAAAGGCATTAGGGAGATAGGTGGAGTAATCTGCCATTCTATCCCGATTGTGTACAAGGCTGAGAGAAATCCTACTATGAAAAAAACTAGAATGATTAAAAAAGAACTAATAGCAATACTTGTATCTTTGATTTTTATTCAATGTTCGAATAATACTTCAAATAATGTAAAAGCAAAGAATGAATTTGCAAAAAGACAACCTGAACCTCAGAAAACAGAAAACTCTGAACCGAATAAAAAGGAAGATATTCAAAATGTGTTTTTTGAAGCTGTGCGGAAAGGAAATGACACTTTAGAAATTGAAAATTTAGTAAGAAATGGTGCAGATGTAAACTTCATTGATAAAG
>JBNKGY010000506.1:0-558 GCA_050290065.1 Marinilabiliaceae bacterium | reverse complement strand
AGCCACGAACCGGTGGAGCTTCTGATGTGGATGTGTGTGATAGGTGTGAGAATCATTGCCTTGATGTAATGGACTAACCCCTCTCTAGATGTAATCAAAGAGAAATCTTTGTTGGCGTGGACTCCTCTCCTTGAGCTTTTTTAAAAGGAAAAAGTTCATTTTACTCCAGTTTGGGCAAAGTCCAGATAACCTCATAAAGTAAATTTTGGTTCAATTTATCCATAATATTTATCAAATTGGTTCATTTTTGACTTTTTCTCTCTAATCATATGCAATTTAGGTGATGTAAAGTCAGATTAAAGCAATTTTAGTGACTTAATTCATACACACATGCATTTTCATGATCATGCTAGTGAGTGTTGTCAATCTCTAGTCAAGATTTTACTCTAATCACTCTACCTCTCCCTCCATGATAGTATAATTATCTTCATCAATCTGCACTTAATAGTTCATCATAATTGCTGCTTTAGTACACTAGCGATAGTTACGAATAAATCTATGTCAAGTTATATAATCAAAATCACCTTAACTCAGAGTCTACGTTAGTAAATCGTATAG
>JBNKGY010000505.1:0-558 GCA_050290065.1 Marinilabiliaceae bacterium | reverse complement strand
ATGTTAAATTTCTCTTCCTTTTCATGTGTTTCATAAACTGCTTCTGGGAGTTGGTTGATCTACTGATACTTGGCAGTATAGCTCGATGTTCCAAGCGATCATGACCAGAAATTAATACAAGTGGTCATGTCTAGTGTTTCAGTTACTGTGGGTGTACCAGTTTATTTGCTAAGAACACCGAACTGAGAAATTATTGCTTCCATGATCAGCATGTTTTGACTTGCTGTCATATGTATGATTTCAGGTTCTTAATGAAACAAGCCTTTGGTGGTTCAATAGAACCTGTCATATTACTCCAAATGCAGTAGTGTTCTCTTGTACTCTCATTTATGATATTATGTCCTCATAATGTCTCACATATTGTCCTATTGCTGTCCAATTAACAAAATATAGTTAAAATGCTGTCAAATTTTGTTTTGAATATTGTATAAATAAATAAGATGTTGCTATTAAAACTTGGGATAGAAAGTGGGGGCATATACGCAACTGTGTTAAAAAAGTGAGGGCAATGACACAAAGGGCAGCATTGTCTTTGTGCCATCTATTTAACATGGTTAA
>JBNKGY010000504.1:0-559 GCA_050290065.1 Marinilabiliaceae bacterium | reverse complement strand
ACATCAACGTGTTTGTAGTATCTCATTATTTTCAAAGTCGGACTCAATTTATTACTTGAAATCAAGTAGGTTTTAAAAAAATTGTGATACGGAAAATGATTTTGATTTTGAAAATTGTGAGGTACTGCAAACACATATATTATATACTTATTTCAATAGAAAATGGAGGCTCCACGTTACCTCTTATGGACTAGAAATTCTTACGTTAATCAGAGAAAAAAAAGAAAGATCTATACCCTCTATTTTACATAAAGATCTTTTGAACGACTCAGATCTGTTGATATAGAGTTGTCATATTTCTCATGGAGATAATAAAACACATAATCCATCCTAATCAATATATAGACTCTAAATCTGATACTTTCTCAAACAAATAAGCATATATCGATTTGAGGTCTAAATCTAACTCTTTCTTAAACAATCTAGTTTTGTAGTAAAACACGGATTCTTCTAAACGCCAGAAGAATCACGATTTTGGAAATGCAGCCGCGCGTTCCTAAGAAACGAATCCAAACAGGGCCTCAGGAGCCGGGAGGACGAAGAAGCGCGCAGCCAAGCC
>JBNKGY010000503.1:0-561 GCA_050290065.1 Marinilabiliaceae bacterium | reverse complement strand
ATATTTATACTCCTGATGTGGGAATGTAGTCACATACAAATGAGACACAAACCCTATTTATACTAGTTTATAACCCCGCGCGATGCGACAGATTTTTTAAAATATTATGTAGGGTAATATTTTTAAATAATTAGGTGGTAGTATGGAAAGAACTTTGTATATAAAGTATTTGATAGGTTCAGCACATGAATGATTTTATTTTTCAAATTATTTTTCACTTTAACAACTGAAATAGCAAACATATGCAAACTTGCCAATAAATAATGATATCTGAAATCACTCATTGCAACATAAAATGATAAAAGGAAAAAGAATTTCAAGAACCCCAAATATAGTAATACCAAAACTTATTGTAAACTGTACTACGTAGAAGATTTATTATACCTTGATTATCAAAGCTGACGACATGAACCTTCTGCTATGCCCAAATACTAAGCTTGATTATTAAAGCATATAATATAAAAGGATAGCCATATAATATATAGTTGAATATCCTACACATTGTTGCGGGATAATTTGTATGAGTTGAATCTAAGCAGCTATGTAGGGATATTAACACTT
>JBNKGY010000502.1:0-561 GCA_050290065.1 Marinilabiliaceae bacterium | reverse complement strand
CATATATTTTAGTATGGACAAACAACTGTACTAGTGGATGATCAATGTGTTCTGCCTATGGCAATGTGCTGCAGTTGATGATTGTCCTGTAAAAATCATTGGATCCCTGTGATGGTAGATAGAAATGAATGAAAAATATGAAGCCTAAGATTATTCTTTGTGCACTATTGAGTTTTTTTTAAGAAAGTGGAGGATAGTGCTATTGTTTTCACTGAATTTATTTTTACTTAATTAATGAGTGCATAATTTCATGTTGCTGCTGGAATCTGCTTTCATGATTTTCATTGGAATTCCAACATAATCCGACAAATGTTTATTTTACAAATAGATTTATCTTTTTGGATAGTAACAGACTATGACCCTGTTTGGCACAACTTATTTCATAGCTTCTTCACAGAAATAAGCAGCAGTTGTATCAAATAACAGGCTTCTGCATAACTTATTAGCTCAGCTGCTTTTCAAAATAAACTAAAATCAGAATATAAGCATAAGCTGTTTTTCAATAGTTTTTCTAAGAAACTGTTTTCAAAAAGCAGAAACTATGTCAAACAAGGTAGGTAG
>JBNKGY010000501.1:0-561 GCA_050290065.1 Marinilabiliaceae bacterium | reverse complement strand
TGGGCCAGTCGTGGGCCATATTGGCCTCTAGTCCGAGCCTTCGCTATTGGGCCCAGGCCGAAAATGTCCCGGTCACTATTCCTCAGTTTAATCGTTTTCTAAATCCTTTTTTCAATTTAAAATTTCCAGAAATTATTGAAACTTCAATAATTCGTAGAAAATAGAATACATGTCAAAAAATGCAAGATAAATTTATTTAGAGTCCTCTTGAGTACATCTTTGCAGTAGGATTGACCAAATTCCATTTTGTACACTATTGCATTGTAGAAAATTGTAATAAATCAAATCTTGGAGTATTTATTTACAAAAATACATAAAAATAAAATCTCCAAACTTTGCATACATGTGCAAAATTGCCCAGAATTATTTGCTGCTTAGATTATTTGTTATAATTTAAATTCTGTCTTTCCAGTAAATAAATGGTAGTAAATTGAATATGCATAGGAAAATATTCATTTTGACCCAATGCTTCCTTATACTATATAGAACCTGCACAAAATCAGAGATCTCAGTTAGATTCTTATAATGCATGTTATTTATTTTCTAATGCTTAAATGATTT
>JBNKGY010000500.1:0-561 GCA_050290065.1 Marinilabiliaceae bacterium | reverse complement strand
TGGTTCCCATCCTAGCTTTTGTTTGGCTTTAGTAGAATCACCCAACAACGTCTCCACTTCTGTGGGTCGAAAATATCTGGGGTCTACTTGTACGATGCATTTGCCATTTGCATCATAGCCTTTTTCATCAACTCCTTTACCACTCCATTCCACTTGAATATCAAGTTCTTTTGCTGCTGCGTTAACAAAGTCTCTAACGCTATATTGTTGCCCCGTTGCAATTACATAGTCTTCTGCTTCTGTTTGTTGCAACATTAGCCACTGCATTTCTACATAATCTTTTGCATGTCCCCAATCTCTGAGGGCGTCCAAGTTCCCTAAATATAATCTTTCTTGTAATCCAAGTTTTATCCTCGCTAGTGCGCGTGTAATTTTCCTGGTTACAAACGTCTCTCCCCTAATTGGACTTTCATGATTAAACAGGATGCCATTACATGCATAAATTCCGTATGCTTCGCGATAATTCACAGTTATCCAATATGCATAGAGCTTTGCTACAGCATACGGACTACGTGGGTAAAATGGCGTCTTCTCTGTTTGCGGTGTTTCTTGAACCTGTCC
>JBNKGY010000499.1:0-562 GCA_050290065.1 Marinilabiliaceae bacterium | reverse complement strand
TCTTCCGTTCGTGATTTCGGCAGCGTAACCCCGCTGTTCTTCGATCACACACCCAATATTGGTGTGTCAGAGAACAAACGAAATTTAAGAAGTTTGCTCTATTACCAAATAAAGAATTAAAGGACAGCTTCTCTCAACTCAATAATATAGTGAATGAGCTCAAGGATCTCAGGTTTGATGTTCCCAATGTTGATATATCTCACAAATTTCTTAGAGCTTTGCCTCCCAAGTATGAGACCATTGTCACATTGCTAGTGAGATGAAATTTGAAGACTATCTCTCCCTCAGAAGTCTTGGGTGAAGTTCTCACTCATGAAGAAGAACTTCATGGTAATCTCCATGAAGATAAGAAGAAGATTGTGGCATTCAAGGCCAAGACCTCTAATGATGAAGATCATGATGATGATAGTGAAACAAGCACCGGTGATGATGTTGCTTTGATGGTCAAAAAGTTGAAGAGATTTATGAAGAAGAAAGAGTATCAAGGTGGTTCAAGCAAGAGTGGTAAATCTTATAGCAAGAATCTATTCGCCAAGAAGAAATGCTCTGAGTGTGGTGAAAT
>JBNKGY010000498.1:0-563 GCA_050290065.1 Marinilabiliaceae bacterium | reverse complement strand
CTTAGATTTGTTTGGACCCTTAAAACAAATACTTTCCTAGCTCCAAACTTTTTGTAGATTTGCCAATTTGTAGAATATGTCATCAGGAACAGTTTCTTTTTTTGAAGTGTGGTCCAATTCAATTCCAATAAATTTGTAAAAATTGCTAAGTCAATAGGTCCACACTATACAAAAGCTTACAAACTTTGAATTCAAATCCTGATTTTGAATTTCATCAAAATCTTTGGGTCCCTTAAACATGTGATTACCATAACCACGCAAATCAGATACATGGGTGATATAACCCTCCCCCATAAAAGAAATATCATCCTGAGTCTTGAAAAGGTGAAAGGTTCTAACAGGAACAACAAACAATCACATGATTCCTCTCTACAGTAACGCAAATTTGAACTCTAGATGGCGAGAACAGAGGAAGTCCTCGCTTTCCCAGGCTGCTTCTTCTTCAGAGTGGTTGCTCCACTATATCATGAAGAATTTGATTATTTTTCTCCTCATGACACGATCCTTCTGATCCAAGACCTTGATCGAGTGCTCAGGGTACGACAAGTTAGCATCGAGTGGTG
>JBNKGY010000497.1:0-563 GCA_050290065.1 Marinilabiliaceae bacterium | reverse complement strand
AGCAACTGCGTGAATAACTTTTTTTAACATATAACTTGAACAGGAAGAACTTTTTTTAAACATAACTTGAGCGTGAATAACTGAAGAAAGCAGTGGGACGTAGTAGTACAACAGGATTGAAATTAGGGAAAATTTCAAAAACTCACTTGCAGAGGGTTTTCATATACCCAAATTCAAGTATTTTTGTTTCAGTCAATCACATGCAAGTAACACATAGTTTTCATATACCCCATTCATAGCTTGGACCAACTAATGTATCTCTTATTTGACATCCAATATTTATCTTCACGCTTCACCTTAGCGTAATTATTATTTAAAAAATATGATGTCAATAAATTTCATCTTTTTATTATCGAATATGCAAAATTCTAACCATGATGACCTAAGACACCATAAGCAAATATGAAAGTAAAAAAACTTAAAAATTATAATATATGTATGTTTCAAACAATATAACACGGTAATCAAATATGATAAATCATTTGAAGTTGTGCAAAAAGCAAAACAGGAGCCACATTAACCGGTCAAAGTTATGAGAGGACATATAAAAACTATGTAAAACT
>JBNKGY010000496.1:0-564 GCA_050290065.1 Marinilabiliaceae bacterium | reverse complement strand
TAGATTATACATACACATAGATTCAGATTACACAATCATATACATAAATCCAACATTCATTATATCACAGAACTATAATCATTGTCAAACATATGAACAATATATATCCAGAACCATAGTGTCAAACAATATTGTCTATGTACACTACATGTCCAGAACCACATTGTCAAACATACAATTCATTTTGATTATTTATAAACCGAGGAATCTGAAGCACGCTGATTCTTCTTTGCTAGATTCCTCCTTTTCGACGGTGAAGAAGGTGATGGAGACTCTTGGCCAATGACAAATTTAGCAACATGGTGCCTTCCAGACTGTAGAATGACTTCCTCATTTATGAATCCTAATAGTTATTCCTACACTGCTAGGATTCTTTGTGGAATAAGGTACTATTTGTTGAAATAAATTTAAAAAATCAAAGAAGTGAAGTATGTTCAATGTGTGTAGAAATTAAAATACAAAATAAACCACATATACATTAATATGTTACTTCTATTTTCTGCTCCTCATACATATTCAGGTTGAGGAAGCGAAACATAGAGTACATAACACAAAAGTCACATA
>JBNKGY010000495.1:0-564 GCA_050290065.1 Marinilabiliaceae bacterium | reverse complement strand
AGGCATTAAAAAAGAATTGTCGTGAAAAAACATCACAAAAATAATGGTGTTTGCTCATTTTAAAAATATTCGAAGCAGAATAGATGACAAATGAAAAAAAGAAGAAAACATGAAGGAACTACTTTCCAAGAATTATAAATTACTTTTCTTATTTCTTATTCATAATTGCAATTGAACCTAAAGAAGTTTTTACTGATCAAAAAATGACGGAAGGAAAAAAGGAAAGAAATGAATAAAAAAAATCAATTGATTGGATTTACTCCACTTTTGTCTCCAAATAAATTGGAAGGTAGCCAGTTAGCAATGCATGCAACTGCATGATCTTTTCTGCATCCAAAATTTTAATTGCATTTCTTATTTTTATGAGAAAGAAAATGAAGTAACTAGATAAACTGAATGGGATCTTATTTACTTTCCTTATTTATTATTCTTAATTGCTACCAACAAACTGGACTGGATCTAAATAAATAAAAGGAAATTAAGAAAGTTTATTGTTCCCCTTTGGGCCACCTTTGGCTGGCCCAGCCAAAGAGCCTGGCAACCCATGGGTTGGTGGCCCATTTG
>JBNKGY010000494.1:0-565 GCA_050290065.1 Marinilabiliaceae bacterium | reverse complement strand
CAAATGGACTCGCGTTATTTTTGTTGCAATATCACCTTCATTTTCAATGAGGACGTAAATTATCTCGATGTTACCATTTGATTTGGTTAAGACAGTATCATTGTCAATTATTTTAATAATGAATCCTTCTTTCTTTAAAAAATCCACTTCATTGTAATGCGGGTATCGAATAGAACATTCAAATGGATGAAAAATTGGCTCTTGCTTGTCAGTCGAACAGGACAGTATTATCAAGAGAATTAGAATTTGAAGTCCTCTGTTCATAGGATTAATTGCGCATTGTTATGCGCTTGGCGATTTGTCCACAGTCTAATACTCATTTTTAATACCATAACCGTCTCCGGTAATTGGGAATGCTCTAGTGATGTCGTTTAATTGTCTCACAAGGTCAGGAATGTATGATTGGTCAAATGCTAATTCAAAGTTTAATCGTGCTCCCCAAGTCGGATGGTCAATAGCGGTACAATCTACAGTAAAATGACCGTTGCCATCTCCCTTGACATTTAATTCTAATTCATGTTCCCTAGTGCGAAAATTAAATTCACCAGTCAAATCCTTGTAAACA
>JBNKGY010000493.1:0-565 GCA_050290065.1 Marinilabiliaceae bacterium | reverse complement strand
GAACTCTGACACTGAAAGGAGAAACTGGTTTTGGGGGACACTAGTTATTGCAGAATTCACAGCACTGTCAGTACCAGAGATCAAGAGAAGGAAGACTAGCACATTTGCATCAACCTTTTTTTATTATGTTTGAACCAAGTACAACAAGCTTTCATGCTCGGAATGGCTACACAGATGCTATCCAAGGAGAAATGTAAATATGTCCCTCAATGAGATGACCCCTTCCACAAACCGGGTACTTGGTTCAATAACCACAAGCCGCCGCACACCTGAAGATAATACATGGAGTGTCAAAGACTCAAAGATTTAAATCAGTGTGTCAAATTTGTGTTAAAAGAAATAGTGCTAGTTTCTTGTAAAACTGAAATACAAACTTGCTCCTAATGTGCCCAGGGATTACAAAACCACTACAGTAGCAGCTTTCATTACCGCTGATCGATAAGCCAAGCAAACCAACTGAAAACGTTTTGCTACAGTACCCTGCTTCGGTTTTCTCAAAAAAAAACGGTCAATAACTGAAACTGAGCCGGACCAGACTTTCCTGGTTTTCATGAAACCGAGCGGA
>JBNKGY010000492.1:0-570 GCA_050290065.1 Marinilabiliaceae bacterium | reverse complement strand
GCGGTAAGTTTAAATGACCCGGTCACCACTGTTCCTTTGGGCTGACCGAGCTTCTCAAATCAAAATTATTTTTCCAATATTCAAACTAGCTCTGATTTGTAAATTACAAAATCAAACATTCCTGTGCTCCAAAAATATTCAAGCTTTGCATGGGGATAGAATTGGATATTTTGAACCACTTTGTCAATTAGGTTGACTTCAAATGCTCAACAGAATTCATTCCATAAATTCTAGAACAGAATTCAATTTGAAACTTCTATGAATTTTAAAGGGGTCCAAACCTTGTGGGAAAAATCTAGTAAATTCACTAAAATTCTATCTCGACATGATCTTCACAAAAATGAATTTAGCTGGGCACACTTGTATGCAAAAATTGGAGTTCTAATACAAGCATCAAAATGAATTGATTCAAAAATAAGAAATGAGTTTGAATTTGAAATTCAAACCACACAGCACTTATAATACAAACCAAACTAGTCCAGGATTTCATTCAATCTTCTACAGCTATTTCACCCTTCGCAAGTTCTAGGCGTCGCTAAGGAGCTCACTGACCGGCGCATCGGAGGTATC
>JBNKGY010000491.1:0-571 GCA_050290065.1 Marinilabiliaceae bacterium | reverse complement strand
TTCATTAGGAGCAAAGAGCAACTGGATGATATTCTAACAAAGCCTCTTGGCAGAGTCAAATTTCTGGAGCTCCACACTAAGATCGTCCTAATCGACGTCGACGGACACAACAAGGCTTAGGAGGAGAATGTGAGGAAATAAATTCTTATTGTGTCCCAATCCAATTCCGTGATTACTCTCCTTAGTAGGGGGTGATTACTTTCCTGTTTGTGTAGGCATTGCTTTCCTTTTTATAGGTAGCATCAATTAGGCATGTAATATATTATTTTTTATATAATATGTCTATATAAACAAAGAATTACAACCAGAAAATACAGTCAAGTTTGCTGCACCAAAACGAGATCACCTCCATTATGTTCGTGTGAGTTGTGTGTATTTTCTTGGCTCTAATCTCATCTGCAAATTAAGGGTTGTTTCTTGATGGAGGTTCTAACATTTGCAACCGAAATCTAAAAACTTCCAGAGTAGTGCGCCAAAGACTACTCTGAAATTATAAACGTTAGTGCTTTGTGATAGCCTGAACAAAACATGGTAATCAGCAATGTAGCACCCAAATGTCATGGAAAATATA
>JBNKGY010000490.1:0-572 GCA_050290065.1 Marinilabiliaceae bacterium | reverse complement strand
ACCGTCAGGAAGTTCTAGTTCCCATAATGGTAGCCAAGATTCAGCTGATTGGGGGTCCAACCGTCGAATCCTACCACCATGGTACGAAAGGTTCTTTAAGTGTCATGAATTTGACTAAGATTTTGTGGTATAATAATTTTAATTTTTTATTCTTGTTTCCAGAAATCTTGAGGTATTAATGATAATATTTCACTACAGGAAACAGGGATTCATTCATCGGTCAAAACCTACGAATTTACCTTCTAAACTGACGAACGCACTATAAATTTGTTGGTTAACCGACAAATCAACCTATATTCGTCGGTGACATGGAACCAACGAATATATAGTTATATTTATCGGTTAACCGATGAATATACCACCACGTATATTTGTTGGTTAACCAATGAATGTACAAGGTTATATTCATCGGTTTACTTTACCTCTGTTGGTTTAGGAACCGAGGAATATATCTGCGTTATATTCCTCGGTACCGAGGAATTTAAAAAAACTGAGGAATATTTCCTATTTTCTGTAATGGTGTGTAAACTTGATTTCTGTGCACACATAGTATGGGCATTCGGTTTGATCTT
>JBNKGY010000489.1:0-574 GCA_050290065.1 Marinilabiliaceae bacterium | reverse complement strand
GCCACCGGTGGTGCAGAGCAGAGGCGGACCTATATCAAAATTTTAGGTGTGCCGATCTATAACATAACTAAGATAAAAAACGTAAATCTAACATATATTAATCAATTAATAATCGGTTATACTTTATACTTTATAAATTATAAATATTTTTTGTACTTTTCTAAACTTCATCATATCACTAAGATAATATTTTTTTGTTTTTCATATCATAAGAAAGTGAACAATTCTTTAGGTGGCTATCATACCACTCTGCTCTACTACTCTATTTTACCTATCATTCCATAATATTCAACATGGACTTGGATGAATATAATAACAAGAGTATCACACATTACAAGTATTAATGAACTCTCTCAAACAACTAAATCTTACTATGTTTCAGAATAACATCTAGAGATCGATAGGAGCAAACTAGACCTATACCAATATTTTCAATATACTCACACATACATACAACAACAGAAGTTCTGAGAAAGTATAAGCATAATTCTTATATGGCATACAAGGTTATTTTATGAGATAATGAGGCCGATCCGATTTCAAGTCTATGGTGCTTTGATGATGGGGGCTCTTC
>JBNKGY010000488.1:0-574 GCA_050290065.1 Marinilabiliaceae bacterium | reverse complement strand
TACTAATGTCTAAGGACCTCGGTTTTTAGTATCCTTCCCATTTCATAAGATAAGCTCAACCAGAATGCTCCAAGATGTGGTAAAACAAATCTTACAATATACTATTTTTCGACAAAAGAAAAAGGTTGGTGCATTTTCCATTTAAAGAATTACTTACAGCAGTATTCAATCAACTGTCCTACCACTCAACCCAGCTTCATCTTCTGATTGTTTGTCCATGCTTCATCTAGCCAAATAAAATTAAGAATGGTGACTTTGATGCTTCTAATTGGAATACATACTTACCTGTATGGTGAGGAATAAATATGCTTCCAATTGGTAGAATACATACTTACCTATATGGCTATATGGCAGTGGCATGATGATGTGACTTTGACAACTGACCAGAACACGAGTGCCCATGAAAGAAAAGAAAAACGAGAAGCATTCTGATAAAATAAAATCATGGCAACAAAATCTCATCCTTTCTTAAACCAATGACTTTCTCCCTGTTTCTTTTCAGAGTGTTCTGGTGGAAGCCACTAGTGGAAATACAGGCATTGGTCTTGCCTTTATTGCTGCTTCCAGAGGATAT
>JBNKGY010000487.1:0-575 GCA_050290065.1 Marinilabiliaceae bacterium | reverse complement strand
CTGGCAAGGAGCATTATATATATAGAGACAAAAAGTACCGTGGGCATATACTACACATTGTATATATCCCTGTCAAAATTGTAAGTCACACATTTATTTGCTTCGGCTGCTTGCATACATTACCATTGAGGAGCGTACGTAAGCAGTCCAACCTTTACTAGCTACTCCCTCCCTCGGTTTTTAAATTGTTATCACCCTTGATTTTTTCAGTTATATTTGATGATTTATTTTATTAATTTTTAAATCATATATTTTGTTATGATTTGTTTTATTACTAAATAAAGTTCAAACATAACTTATAATTTTACATATTTAAACAAATATTTTAAATAAAATGAATGGTCAAACATAATTAAAAAAGTCAACGACGACAATAATTTAGAAATAGAGGGAGTATTGCTCAAGGCTTTTATAATTTCAGATTCAATCACCATACCATCATTGAAGATATTGAAAAGTCTCAAACAAATCAAGTTCTATATGAGAGTGATAAAATCTTCCCCTTTTGTCAAATGATCTCATTATGATGGTTACTTATTATTCACACTATAAGAAACGGTCAAATCTACTAGGGC
>JBNKGY010000486.1:0-576 GCA_050290065.1 Marinilabiliaceae bacterium | reverse complement strand
TCATATGTAATTTTATGTCCGCACAATTAAACTTGATTGCTTTGCTGTTGTGTTTCTATTTTCTAGGTCTACTAAGAGATCTTATAATTAGGAAAAGTGCATAATGCATTGTTTCGAAAAAAATGTTTTGGATGCAATTTAAGAAAAAAGTAAATAAGAATGTTGTTCTTGTAATGTTAGTGCTGACATGGCCAAAATGAAACTTATATATTCACATGTAACAAAAAACACATTTACAGGTATAGGATTTCTGATGACATTGGAGTAATGGCATTTTGGGTGTTATTGGCTATGAGTGAGTGCTGACAATCTTCTTTGAATTTTTCAGGGCAAGTCTGTCGTATCCATGGTTGAAATTTTGTAGTATGAAAGAGTAGTGAGCCATACGTGTAGCAGCGAGAAAGAGTTTTACGAGTTCTACAACTCTTATGCTAAAGCTAAAGGATTCAGTATTAGAAAGGGGAAGGTGAGAAGGAGTCTCGACAACGATGAGGTGATTTGGAGGGAATTACTCTATTCGTGTATGTCCAGTACTTTGATAGAAAGGATCGAGAAAGGGAGCCCATATCACTCACT
>JBNKGY010000485.1:0-577 GCA_050290065.1 Marinilabiliaceae bacterium | reverse complement strand
CCAAAGATTGCATAGCGGTATCTTTACCCAGTTTCTTTGGGCGACCTTGTCTCTTTTGGCACCCTAAATTACAGAAAAAACAATTCCATTAGAAACATGAACGAAAGAAAATATTTGAAGAACAAAGTATTAGTGACATCTTAATTAACAATCTGCTCTCACCTTTCTCCAAAGATTGGATAGCCGTATCTTTACCCAATTTCTTCAGGTGACCTCGTCTATTTTGGCACCCTAAATTATAGAAAATACAATTCCATTAAAAACATCAGCGAAAGAAAATATTTGAAGAACAAAGTATTAGTGTCAACTTAATTAACAATCTGCTTTCACCTTTCTCCAAAGATTGCATACCAGTATCTTTACCCAGTTTCTTTGGGTGACCTCGTCTCTTTTGGCACCCTAAATTACAGAAAAAACAATTCCATTAGAAACACCAGAGAAAGAAAATATTTGAAGAACAAAGTATTAGTGTCATCTTAATTAACAATCTGCTCTCACCTTCATTTATGCGTGAAGCACTGTCTATCCCTACCATACCCTCATCAATGTTATACTCCACCGTTGAAGCTGCAGGTAC
>JBNKGY010000484.1:0-581 GCA_050290065.1 Marinilabiliaceae bacterium | reverse complement strand
ATTCAGATAAAAATATTATAACGTTTACTGCTGATTACGGGTTGAGAAAAAGAAAGATTAAACTAATATGAACACCTGAGTAGTGACGGTAGCAAGCGTGGAAATGGCATATAATTAAACATATTTTATATTTATCAAGAAAACAAAGTTAATTCTAACTAACTCTTGACTATAGTTATTGTTAGAGAATTGTAATAGTATTAGTCATAGGGGTTGTCGGGCCACCTCCTACATGAGTATTAGGCCCGGCCCATAGGGGTTGTCTTGGGGGCCAAGGCACCAGGGGCTGCCGCCCTAGGGTTTCCCCCTAGGAGCCGCCACCCCCTGGGTCTCCCAACCCCTATATATTGTACCCTCCATGATTCAATACATTTATCCAGTTCCGCGGCAATCCCTCTCCACTAACACTTAGCAAGGACCGTGCACATCATCCAGTATCTCCTCGAACCTTAATGAGCCCATGAATGAAAAGAGATGGGATACTCCAAGGAAGAACCATTACTTATTTTGCATGTTTTATTATGGTGTGCATCTCCTCCCTCGCTAACTATACGTAATTACTAGAGACCTGTATTGAGTTG
>JBNKGY010000483.1:0-581 GCA_050290065.1 Marinilabiliaceae bacterium | reverse complement strand
ACAATTCCAATAAAATATGGTTTTGAATATCTCGAAAAGATAAACATTTTTCTCCATAGAAACATCTTCAGATTCGGAATGGATTTCAGATGAAAATTTAGAGACTTTTCTAGGTTAGAATTTGATATAGTTTCTTTTTGAAACTTGGGATTTGAAAGAAACTTGAACCAAAGGCTGCTGTTTGCACCTAGTATCCTACCCAACTTGTGGAAAAGAGTTCAAAGGTTTTACTAGGAATTTATTGGCTTCCATCAGAAGGTTTAATTTCAACTTAAATTGAAAAATCTTTGATTCAATCAAGACTTTATTACTATGCCATTTGATGCATGATTAGGCCCTTAATTATAGTAATTAGGTTAACCATAACATGAGGTGTTACAGCCCTCCCCCTTAAAAGGAATCTCGCCCCGAGATTCAGGGAAAGTAGGATTAGGAGTTTGGGCTGAGGGGATAAGAATTGATGCAATAATAGAAGAGATGATCGACGTCACACTATATGAATCAAAGATTTTGGATAATCAAGGGTGATTGTTGATCAAGGAATGATAGGCTCAAAATTCTAAAGCAATCGAACACACAAG
>JBNKGY010000482.1:0-582 GCA_050290065.1 Marinilabiliaceae bacterium | reverse complement strand
GGTTGCATCTATGTGGATATATAGTAAATGTCATTTATATTTTATTTTTGTTTCATTTCACTAGAAGAAATATGACCTTCTATGATGTTTTTGTTTGTGTCAATGTAAAATTTAACACAAAATAGCTAAGTTTATGACAACATTTTGATCTATGACAAAAAAAGTGTTCATCATTAAAATTTTCATGAAAATGTAATACACTAACTCATTACAAAATTATGATGTTTTTTTAGTGACAATAACACATAACGTCATAATTGTTGCTGAGTTGGACTTGCTGACTGGACTTTCTTGATGACATGGTTGCCACGTGTCATTATTGAACCCACGTGTTAAATTTGATATAAAATTAAAAATAATAGTAAAAAATGAGAGAGGTAGTTTGTCACATCCCAAAATTTCCATTTCGAAATGTGAACCATTTTTTCATAATAAATTTAAAATTGCCAAAATATTTGGTTTATTTTATTTTGTATTTATAATGAGTACATAAATATTTTGAGTTTCGGTGAGGTGGGGGATGGTATGAGAGACGTCGTGGTGGCGACAACGGTGGTGATGAGGAGGCAATGGAAGAGGGGG
>JBNKGY010000481.1:0-584 GCA_050290065.1 Marinilabiliaceae bacterium | reverse complement strand
GAAGAGTCTACTCCTCTCAAACTTCCTCAGGTTGCTGCCTTGACCAACAAGATTAACACCCTAAAAGAGTGTGGCCTGACGAGAGTTTGCATGGCCGCCCATTGGCTGGCCCGCTGAGTCATCCCTCTGAAGAAACAAGTTCACCCGAGCTAGGAATACAGTGGACTCCAAGACCCGACTTGGGAAACCAGCAAAAAGATCCCTCCAGAGTTTTTGGTGAAACTCTTGGATGAAATGTTCCAAGACACCTCCAGCTGGCCAACTGTAACATCATTTTATTACAATCATAAATATTTTTGTTGCCAAATTAGAAGTGCATTAGGTTGCATATCATGGCATAGCATATTGGCATTTCTAGGAATTTTTCCCCAATTGTTTCTGCCACCAGATTATCTTTAACCACTTTTCCTAAACCTAGGAATCAATTTTGAAATTTGAATATTATTTTCTTTTTTTCTTTCTTCATCGACCCATTGGCCATTTGGGAGCTCTCTCCAAGGACAAGAAGACCAAAGGAGACCCAGGTGGAAAGGGCCCACCACCTTTCCCCGGGGAAGAGACGGTCATGTCAATCTACGATGGAC
>JBNKGY010000480.1:0-586 GCA_050290065.1 Marinilabiliaceae bacterium | reverse complement strand
AGCGGCTGTACCAATGGACCGCTATTGATAAACTATCAACAACGGTTCCATGTAGAACCGCTGTTGATAGTGTTCTTTAGACAAATAAAAAACTTCCGATGCCCTTTTTCCCATTTTTCTTTCTTTTCTTATAAATCATTGTTGTTTCAAGGTTAATCTATTTATTCGTCTGGATAATATTTTTCATTGTTCACTAATAAATCGATTAATTAAACTCATGTTTCTATAATCAATTCAAGCATTATTGTCAATTAACTAAATAGTAAAAAGAAAATTAAAATGTAGCACAAATTGTGAATTAACTAAATAGTAGAAAGAAAATTTACTAAATATTAGAAAGAAAATTAACTAAATAGTAGAAAGAAAATCAATATCATTAGAGTACAATAGTCTACTAATTCAACAATTGATAAGCATACACAAAATAGTTTTTGTATATTTTTAAGCAAAATACTACAATTATTACCCAAACTACTAATTAATCAAAAGTAGCTCAAATTGCTTCATCTAACAATGATAGCTTCGTTGTGATCACGATGTATGTACGTAGGTTCCTTGGTGTCATCAATGGTAGGGATAGTGATAT
>JBNKGY010000479.1:0-585 GCA_050290065.1 Marinilabiliaceae bacterium | reverse complement strand
GGTAGTTTGTCACATCCCAAAATTTCCATTTCGGAATGTGAATCATTTTCCAAAAGTAGCTCAAATTTTCTAAAGGATTTAATTGATTCTCATTTAAAATGATTTTATTTGAATTGATCTCTAATTTCAAATGAGTTTATAAAGTCAAATATTTAATTGGTGTTCAAATTTCATTTATTTGGATTATCAATATTTTCAAACAAATTATTTATTTATTTTTCTTCTCTCAATATCATTCAAAAATAGCTTAAACTTTGTTTCAAAATTTCAAAACCTTGCCTTGAATTTTAAAATCTCTTTGGTTTAAATTTGAATTTTTGAACCAAATCTCAAGTTTCTGTTTGGGAAAAAGTTTAAACTTCATTTTGAATTTAAATTTAGTTTAACTTTGAAAATCTCCTTGGGTCTGAATTCAAAAATTCTTTTGATTCAATTCCATTTGCAGCAGCCAAAATTCATAAATAAGTTTCCTATTCCTTTTCCTATTTTCCGCCAAACTCGCCTTTGTGGCCCACTCCATTTTCTATTTGTTTTTAGCTACAGCAAACCAGCACATTCAGCCTATTTGTCCACAGCCTGCCCAAT
>JBNKGY010000478.1:0-588 GCA_050290065.1 Marinilabiliaceae bacterium | reverse complement strand
ATGCATTTTATGAATCTAAACAATCTCTTTAATTTTATACAGGTTCTACATATCAAGAGGAGGAACCCAACCAAGATTTATTATTTTTCTAAACAGATTTCATTTACTATAATTTATTCGCTGTAAAATAGAATTTAAAGCATAACAATTATTCTGAGCAGGAAATAAATATGAGACATTTTGTACAAGCTATTGAGCATGATGTGAAAATGTATGCAAAGTTTTGAGGTTTGACTTCTTATGAATTGTTGCAATTAAATACTTCAAGCTTTGATTTATTGTAATTTTCTGCAAGGAGGTAATACTCAAAATAGGATTTGGTCAAGTCTATTGCAAAGATATACTCAATAGAATTCTAATGAAATTTATTTAATATTTTTCCAAGTTTTATTGTATCTTCTCGGTATTTTAGAAGTTTAATCAAATTTCTAGAAATGTAAATGAAATTGAAAAACTAGAAATAGGGTGCACAGTGCCCAGCTGGTTTTTGGCCCACGGCCGAACCCGATTGGGCATGGCGGCCTGCTCACATGATGGCCTGAGGCTGGGCGGCGGACTATTGACACGGCCCATGGCCACGCGGCGGTG
>JBNKGY010000477.1:0-588 GCA_050290065.1 Marinilabiliaceae bacterium | reverse complement strand
AGAATTACGATTTGCATATCCACGTTCCGGCTGGGGCAGTTCCCAAGGATGGCCCTTCCGCAGGCATTACAATTTTCACCTCTTTAGCTTCCGTTTTTACCCAAAGGAAAGTCAGAAATAAAATAGCAATGACTGGTGAAATAACCTTGAGGGGAAGGGTTTTGCCAGTAGGTGGAATTAAAGAAAAAATATTAGCTGCAAAAAGAGCGGGAATTCAGGAGTTGATCTTATCTGAAAAAAATAAAAAAGATATTGAGGAAATCAATCAGGAGTATATTCGAAATCTGAAAATACATTTTGTAAGGGAAGTTAGTGAAGTGATAGATATTGCTTTATTGAAGGAAAAGGTTAAGAATAATATAAAATTTGAAATTACTCCTGAAAAAGACGAACTAATAAAAGTCTAACAAAAAGCGATTGAAGTACTTTATATTCAGCCTTATATTTTGTGTTGTGAGCACACTTTCAGGTGCTCAGGTTGGAGGGTCCTCTGCTTTTAATAGTCTAAGGATGCCAACAAATACAAAAGTATTGGCTCTTGGTGGTATCATGGTCGTTAATCCAGAAGAAAATGTGAATTTATTCACC
>JBNKGY010000476.1:0-589 GCA_050290065.1 Marinilabiliaceae bacterium | reverse complement strand
TCTAGTGTTACTGTAGCAACTACAGTACTACTATAGTAGCTTTGCAGTGGTTCTATAATGTGCTACAGTGAAAACCTAAGTCAGGTGGATTTAAAATTCAAATCGAACTCTTTTTGAATATTCCATTTGAAGTCCTAATTACCACTTGTAAGGGAACCTCCAAAATTTTCATACAAGTGAGTCAATATAAATTTATATTCAACTATAGAATGTGAAGATGGAATTTTAGAGAATTTATTAGATTTTTTCCAGAAGGTTTGATCCATTTTAAAATTCATAGAAAATTCAAATATTGAATCTATTCCAGGATTTTTAACATGAATTATGTTAGTAATTTGAAGTCCTCAGAATTGAGAAAGTTATTTATAATACTCCAATATGGCATCATGCAAAATTTGAGAATTTTGGGAGCAATGTAAGTCATCCATTTTGAATTTACAAGTTTGAGTGGAGTTTGGAAATTTGAAAATCATTTAACCAGGCTGGGCCCACATGTCAGCGGCCCACAAGTCAACCCCTGTTCCTGGTGGCCGCTCTCACCATGCGGAGAGCGCTCGACGCCAGTGGCCACCGGTCGTTGCCACCCACG
>JBNKGY010000475.1:0-589 GCA_050290065.1 Marinilabiliaceae bacterium | reverse complement strand
AAATAGAGAGTTCTAACTAATTTAAAATCTAAAACAGATCTACAGTATAAATTTTAACAGTTATATTCGTCTACTATTACACATCGCTAGAAGACACTTGAGTCACCATCAAAGCACAATTTTGATTCTCAACATAAAAAAATTGCATCAAGATTGTTGCCAAGGGTTAGAAATTATTCCAACGGAGATAATCAGAGAAAAATCTCTATACCCTCTAGTTTGTGTAAAGGTCTTTTAAAACGGCTTGTATTCATTGCTATAAAGTTGTCATATTTCTCATAAAGATAATAAAATACATAATTGTGAGACTCTTTATCAAGACAGAACTCTAAACGTTGGATGACTTCTAGTTCTTTGTGTTTCTGATAGAAATGTGTCTTATATTTAATCCACTTAAACTAATATGGGTTTGAGTCAGATCCTTCTTAATATGGAATAAAACAAAGAGCATCTAAAATTTAAATTAGATCTTGAGTATTGATAAACACAAAGTCTTTATTGATTTGAATATTATGACCGACTAAAATAAGCAATTATAAATCTAATTTGAGTTAGGTACTTCCGGATATGGAATAAAACAGAGTCATAA
>JBNKGY010000474.1:0-590 GCA_050290065.1 Marinilabiliaceae bacterium | reverse complement strand
ACAGTTAGTCCAAACCAGAATCATTACAGGGTGTCATTACCGAAATAATGATGTATAATACATCACATATATCATTGGTTATTTTGGACCCCTAGCACTTCTTTACCTCTTCATGGCTATGTTGGGCCTGAAAGACACCGCCATAGTGCTAGCAAGTTTTCCTATGACTCTAATTCCTTGTGTGTGAAGCTAAGCCACGGGTTGGTTCGGGCTGGTTGTTGAGCTCGTCCAAATTACAACCTTGTCTTGAATTGTGCCGGTTCGCCCAGGCGCCTCTTAAGACAAAAGTTGCAAGATGGAAAGTGCATTTCTTTCTCAGAATATGTGAAAAGACCCAAGTGCAATATTCATCGGAACCGATGGTGTATTACTCGAGGTACGCAACTGGAAAAGTGGGTGTTCCCTTGGAGTCTCGTAGCTACAACAAGTCATATCCTAGCCCTAAAGCTTACTACTTTTCAGAGATTGATGATCAGAAGCCATTCCTCATTGTTTCAAATCCCTGCTTGAAATCCCTTCTTGACCTCCCTTGATAGCGCTTGCATATCATTCACTCCCGCCTAATGGTACTCCTTGATTCATATCTACCT
>JBNKGY010000473.1:0-590 GCA_050290065.1 Marinilabiliaceae bacterium | reverse complement strand
GTATCAGATAATAGTGTAGAGCTACACAATATTCAAAAGGATGGTACATAGCTATATACTAGTTGGTGTTGTGGGATTTTAAAATAATTATTATCTATACGTTTTTAGAATTCATAGATAATAAAAAATTAGAGTTAGATGATAATGTGTACATCCTCATGTCAAGAGAATTGCATATATTTAAAATAATTATTATTTATGTGATTTTTTAGAATTTATAGATAATAAAAAAATAGATGAAAGTGAGTAGACGATGATGTGTACATCCTGCATGTCAAGAGATATGCTATAAGGACTTGTAGTGGGTTAGGAAGGTGATATGATACATGATGATGTGTACATGTTGCATGTCAATAAAATTATATTTAAGAACCTTAGTGGATCATCTCTATATAGTTAGAGAGGATTATGTGATATAGTGCAATGTGCAACACAATTCATCATTACAACTAGTTTCAAAAGAAGTTAAGACTCATGTGACACTTAATACATAACCATTACAAGTTTACAGTCAAAATATTACATAAATAGTATTGCAATTTGTGGACTGGCCAGTGGCTTGGGCGGGGTGTAACACCCCATGTATATAA
>JBNKGY010000472.1:0-592 GCA_050290065.1 Marinilabiliaceae bacterium | reverse complement strand
TAGCTTTGATTACTTTGTGTTCATACACTTTACTGAAGGATACAAATTCCAAGGTTACTTTTGTAGTACAATGTTTTATATATTGATTACGAATAAGATCAAAATACAGTCATGGTAATTTTATTTTGTAAAGATTATGATTGCATAGATAAATTAGATATGTCATTGCTAGAAAAACGGTTTATTAGGACACCTGCCTATCAATATTGGTGTCGGCTGGTAACAGTAGCCGATACCAATAATGGTTGGTTTACCGGCCGATACCAATAATAGATTATTAGTAGCGGCTTTCTTAACACGACTGATACCAAAGATCGGCGTGATTTTTGATATTGACCACTTAAGTGGGCCGACATCAATATTGTAATTTTTTGTACCGGCCTATATAAGTAGCAGTTACAAAATATTGCCGGCTCATTTTTGTGGCGGCTGCTTAAGTGGGCCGCCACAAAAAAGTTAAATATATTTTAATATTTATAATGTGATTAAGTATTATAATACATTTTTCTTTATTGTAATATTTATAATGTGTTTGAATACTTATTTTTGAATACTTTTTTTAATATTTGTGATTAAGTATTGTAATACATTT
>JBNKGY010000471.1:0-595 GCA_050290065.1 Marinilabiliaceae bacterium | reverse complement strand
GTATTGATTTTCCACTCGTTGGGTGATGAACGACTCAAGGTGCGTCGATTTGGGTCTGCACACGGGGCACACATGCCAAGTGAACAACACCTAGGCGCTAGTCTGGATGTTTGCTCATTTGAAAAGAAATTGGTTTATTCAGATTTTGGTTCTCCAATTGCATATTTTCTCAAGAGAATGTATTTCATGAACATGAGTTTTTCGTGTGCATAAAATACACATGAACAAACAAAGTTCATAAAAAATCTAAAAAATTCATACATGTTCTTTTCATCCTACTCCATATATGTATAAAATTTTAAGTTCAAATTCCTAATAACGAAGGAGAAGTAAAAAAGACAAAATTTCTGACAGATCTATAGTAAAAAATTTCTCTTTTTTGTTACAGATAAACTATAATGAGTTTAACCTTAAAATTTTATACACTGATGGAGTAGGATGGAAAGAACATGTGTGATTTTTTCAGATTTTTTTTGTGAACTTTGTTAGTTCATATGCACGGCGAGTCCATGTGCACAGGATACGTTCCCACAAGATCCCCCAGCTGGAATTAATCACACAACTGAGGATGTCATCTAGAAAAAAATATAGGAAA
>JBNKGY010000470.1:0-597 GCA_050290065.1 Marinilabiliaceae bacterium | reverse complement strand
AAAAAACCTCTTTTACGAACATAAACTCCTGATCTTCAACATCACGATGGTCTCATCCCTGAATTTTTCTTATCAAAGACTAAGTTTTGTTACTAGTACTATGTAGTACCTATCTATAAAGTCGGGTGTTTGGACTTTATAGACGAACACTATGTAGGAAAGTAAATCATGGCAGTTCAATTATTTTGCTACTTTTGCAAAAAAAATACATAATATGTCAGGCAATCTTTATTTAATTCCCACCACCTTAGGTGATTCTTCTGTCAACTCGGTAATTCCTGCTGATGTCATTATCTTAATTAAACAAATCAAGCATTTTATTGTAGAAGATTTAAGAAGTGCTCGCCGTTACCTTAAAAAGGTGGATAAAGCTATAAATATTGACGATTTAACATTTTATGAATTAAATAAACATACCACTCATCAACAAAAAAGTAGTTTTTTAAATGCCACAAAAAAAGGATTTAGTATTGGTATTATTTCAGAAGCCGGATGCCCTGGTGTAGCAGATCCTGGTGCTGATATTGTAGCCAATGCTCATCATCAAGGTATCAAAGTAGTTCCTTTAGTAGGACCATCCTCTATTTTACTTTCTAT
>JBNKGY010000469.1:0-598 GCA_050290065.1 Marinilabiliaceae bacterium | reverse complement strand
AACTATGGAATTGTGCTGGTGAAGGTATGATGTGATTTTTGGGATTGTTTTAGATTCTTTTGTTTTCTATGAAGCTTATTTTGTTGCTGGTGAATTTTTGTAGAACCATTAGGCTTGCGTATGTTTATTTTATTGTTTATACCTTATTTTCTTTTTTATGATTAGTATAGGCATGAGTGGGCATTGCAGTGCTAGTCCTTTATGGGCATGATTGGGCACTGTGGTGCTGGTCCCATATGGGCATGCATGAAGGTTGATGACTGTTGTGATCCATTTTTTGTAGGTACACTAACTTGCATTAAAATGATAAAAACTATTGTTGAGAGTATTTTGCCACTGAATGCGTATGATTCACAATAGCGGATCGTTTCTTCTTCTTTTGGTGAGGACGTATAGGTCGTGTGTGCATATCATCAAGCTACCTAATCGACTAAGCAAATTGACAATCTTAAAAATTGTAATTCTTGTTGAATCTGAAATCGAATCCAAGTTTCGAAGCCGTCGGAGAATCAGATTTCCAGCAATCCACGAAACTCTGCACATCGGCTATTTTCAAATGGCCATAACCATTGTTGTGGTTACCAGAATCATGTGATTG
>JBNKGY010000468.1:0-598 GCA_050290065.1 Marinilabiliaceae bacterium | reverse complement strand
CTGTGCACCCACCTTTTTCACTCCTTAATTTATGTGCCCACACCCAGGATGACAAGTAATTTGGGACAGAGGTAATACATCTTTTAATTTAAAGTATGATACCATTTAGTCCAATTTTAGAGAACTTTATAGCATGTGGAATTGTGGTTTCAAGGGATGCATCACTGCTTTTTATTTTGGATCAAAGAAAACCTCAATCCAACCAAACTACAAATGCACTGTGACCAAATTGCTGATTCAATTTTTTTATCTTTTTCTTGGATTAAGCAGATAAAAAAAAGAGTGGCTGACCCTAACCAATGGTAAACCCACTTACCTCCCTCATGGATAGTTATGAACTGTGTTTTTCAATGTTCAGTAGTGCATAGCTCTACTACAGCAACAATGTTTTTTTCAAATAGTAGGTACCCTAAAATTATTCATTTTTTCTTTTTTGTATTCTTTACCTAAAGATAGAATTATGTAATTTATCGAGACTAGTTTGGAAGATGTCATGTCAACATAAGTTCCATAATAAAGTAGTTATGTTGCAAATGTACTGCATAACGAAGTTGAAGGTATCAGTGAATAAACCCTAAATTTGCTCGCCTTATAAGGG
>JBNKGY010000467.1:0-599 GCA_050290065.1 Marinilabiliaceae bacterium | reverse complement strand
TCTACCGTCAACGTACAGAATAGGGTACACTCGCTATTGTTTCAAAAAAAAGGTATACTCCCTCTCTAACATAATGTAACACCCTATTATCGAAATTTGGGGGAATTTAATTTTTTCATAATTATAAAAATGTCCAAACAAGTTTGTTGCATTCATGCTGAGAATAGTTGCATTAATTAGGATTTTACTGTGTAGAAAATTCATTTAAAATTGCACTAGAAAATAGAATGAATTTAGAAATTATAATTGGAAATCAGAAAAGAAAAATAAATGAAAATCCCTTTACCCAACCTTGGGCCATTTTCCTCTAGCCAGCCCACCCTTCCCCTTTTCTTTTTTCTTTTCCCTATTGAAAATTGATATTTGTGTTTCCGAGTTATCCTTCTGCTCAAACATCAGCCAATGTAGAACAGTTCACAGTTCCAACTATTTGTGTTCATCTTTACCTTCTTACGATATTGTTTTCCATGTAACTGAGTTGATGTATCACATCTAATTCCTTTTTGAGTCGATTGTCCAGGAGAGGAACCAGAATTGCAGCAGCACACTAATTTACCTTCAAACTCAAGCACAAATATTTCTACACCTCCAACATCAAC
>JBNKGY010000466.1:0-600 GCA_050290065.1 Marinilabiliaceae bacterium | reverse complement strand
TTGCCTCGTTGCTCACAAAGATAAAGATCAGAATCCTCGTATTACGTGGTCATGAAATCCTCGTGTGTGGCTCCAGAAGGAATTCTCCTAAAGTTGAAGCATAAACAGGCAAAATGAAAAACAATCATACAATTGCATACAGCAAGGGAGTGTAAATGATATGAATGCAAAGTGGAAGTTGTTTCAAGAAATTTGGCACAAGAATCACTGGAATTGCAGTTACGGTTGAAAAGATATGGAAGAATGAAGTTCTGAGGGCTAAAGTTGAATTTCAAAGGCCCTAGGGGCTTCTTCAGAAAATTCTAGGGGCTCTAGTGAATTGGATTCAAAATTTGGAGCAAGGGCAGGGGTCTATGTGTGAAATTGAAGGGCTAGGGACTGATATGCAATTAGAATTAAAAAACCAGGGGCTTAAATGAAAGAATCTAGAGAATCTTGGGCTGCAGGTTTATTTGGGAAAAGAGCAGGGGCCAATGTACAAAGTTCCAGGGAAAACAATTACCAACTGAATTATTTTCTTCAGGAAATTCCATGGACCAAGTCCACGGGGCCGTGGACCAAGGAAACCAAGCCGGTCCATGGGTCCATGGTCGACCGATC
>JBNKGY010000465.1:0-602 GCA_050290065.1 Marinilabiliaceae bacterium | reverse complement strand
GTGAGGAAGAGCTGGTTCCGACGGTGGCTAGGTTTGGACAGGAGAATCAAAACTCGAAGATATCATGTAGAAAATAAGAAAGGAAGAATGAGATTGGGTGAATGCACACCATGAGATCATCTTCAGCAAAGGTTTTAAATAAAGTAGTATTTTAAAATATAGGACTTAACTTATATGTGGTATTTTTTTAAAAAAATATTAAATAATTATAAATCTCAACCTCTCACATTCTAAATATATTGCTTCACCTATTAATGTTTTATCCTCATTTTTTATATTATTGCTAACATTTTATTTCTTAATAATATGATTTATTTGCTAATAGCATAATTTATGATATTATTGTTGGAGGTTACCATTTTTTTGTCTTAAACTCAATGAAACAATTTGTAAACTAAATTATAGGACATAAATATACTACTCGTTGTTGAAGGTGGTCTGATAATTCGTCCTTCAGCAACATTATTTGGTTCAACTGACGTCCCTAGCTGTCGGACACAGGGACATGCTCCCGCTATATATATAGATTTGAGAGGAAAGGAAGAGGCCATGACTCTATTTAGACTATTAAACATACCTTTTTATTTTTAAATTATATAGCA
>JBNKGY010000464.1:0-603 GCA_050290065.1 Marinilabiliaceae bacterium | reverse complement strand
GTTCATAGAGCTTTGTTTGGACCCTTGAAACAAACACTTACTGAGCTCAAGAATTTTTGCAGATTTGCACATTTGTAGAAAAAGTTATGAGGAACACTTTCTCTTTTGGGAGTGTGGTCCAATTCAACTCTAATAAATTCTAAAAATTACTAATTGAGCCAACTAGTTCACAATGTATAGGAGTTTGAAAATTCAAACTTTCCAAATGACTTCAAATGATCCAACTTCAATAATAGAAAATGTCACCTTCCTTGAATTATGTTTATACTGTAGCAACCCTTATAGAAACATTGTAGTGAAATGTAGATGTATTGTAGGTGCTACAGTAACACCGGGGGTGTTACATCCATTTCCCCCCAGATTTGTTGTATGGTTCGAAGAAGTATGGCCTGCACGATTTCTGCTCAAACGTTGAGTGTGGACTCTCAACATCATTGTCGTCACCATTTTTGCCATTGCAGCTTCTGCTATTTGCCATATAAATGGTACAGGTTGATGAAAAGATAAGATAGAGGGCAAAGATGAGTTGTAGAATACATGTTTTAAAGAGGGTTGAGTAAAGATAATTTTCGTTGTAAAATAAACTTGAAAATATGACTCTTC
>JBNKGY010000463.1:0-606 GCA_050290065.1 Marinilabiliaceae bacterium | reverse complement strand
GGATGAAGAAGAACCCTCGCCCTTCTTACATTTCCCTTTCCCTTTCATTTTAGATGTAAGATGGTGAAACATCTGGACATAATTAAAAAAAGGTTAGTATACAATTTTATATGATAAAAACATTATATTATAACAATAATAAGTAATTTACATATCAAAAGTCATCAGCATTGGAATCTACTTCTGTGACACGTGCATCAAGTCGTTCACGTCTTTCTTGTCTTTCAAGAAGACGTTTTGATTTTTGAAGGTGTTTCTTTGAAGGACCTGCTTCTTCATCCAACAACTCTGCATCACCAGTATCTAATTCTGTGAGACCTGCCCCGTCAGATACCATGAAATTCTGGTCTACTTCAATTTCTTCTTGATAGATATCATCATCCTCATGTCCTTCTATGTACTCATCATATCGATGAGTGTGCATTTCAGGATTGACTTTGTAAATAACCCACCAATTTTTCATGCTTGGGTGAGGATAACTTAAATAGTACACCTGTTGTGTTTGATGTGCAAGCAAAATATTGTTCCTTGAATAGCGCAATTCATGCTTGACCTCCAGCATACTGAAATCATCCACTCTAGTACCTTTGATTGGATCAAACCAAT
>JBNKGY010000462.1:0-608 GCA_050290065.1 Marinilabiliaceae bacterium | reverse complement strand
GATACTTATTTCAGCTTATTTCTAGCAAAAGACCCACTACACTTAGCTCTTTACATAAAATTACCCACCAATGCTATTGGACCTCCCACCTCTATCCAAAGGGTTTTATTGTCTTTATATATCTAAGAAAAATAATCTAAATTTTAATAATCTAGATTGTCAAACGTTCACATCCAAATTATATAATTTAGATTATATAATCTATAAACTAAAACAAACTAGCCCTAAGGCGATGGCTTCATTCGGATTGAGGGTATGAAGGGTGCCGGAGCGGTGCCACGTGGTGAGACCACCACCCAGCGTGACCAATTAGAAGAGGAAAGAGGTGACAGAGTGGCCGACAAGCGGGCCCCACGTGGAAAGATTTTTCCAGCTCTTTCATTAATTTAGAGATCAGTCTTTGATACATGTAAAATAGCTTCCGATCTCTAAAATTCCCATGAAATTTTCTTGAGATAGATTGAACCATTTGGGACAACTTTTATTATTGGAACTTTTCCCTAAATTAAGGCCTGGGTTCCTTTCAAATTTTTAATTTAGTGAGGCTTGCCACTTAGGTCATTTGTGAACACTAGTGCAAATACGAGTGCAAGAATCTGTGTAATAAC
>JBNKGY010000461.1:0-608 GCA_050290065.1 Marinilabiliaceae bacterium | reverse complement strand
AACTCGAGCAATTTATGTCATCACCTTGTCGTTCCTCCTAAAACCAAGTTTAATCCTTGTTTAATAAATAGTAAGCACATACATGATTCACAATTGGATACAGTTCTCTCAAAGTTTCCTATCACTCAAGTCAATCTTTGATATATCAATAACTCATAACCTCTTTTGAACTCGTATGCAACTCCAATTTGGACACAATGCTAAATTGACTAAAATATTGACAGATATAAAGTTACATTACCAATTATTATGAAAAAATTGTTTTTCTATTCTCTTATTGAGATTCAAATTTAAAACACAAATTTCCCACATTGTTAAAGAAAATGTGTTGAAAATAAATTTCATTTGAATGATATTGTGAAAACATGAATATAAGTGAGTTTTATTGACTTTTTGTCAAAAGATTTACTGCCAAATAAATTATTTTTCTATTTAAAGTGTAGATTAAACTCTGGAATTTTAATTCAGAATATATTTCGAATTTGTATTTGACTCCAAAACAAAAGTTGTTCATTTTGAAATGTTATGAAATTCTACCAATTTTCACAATTTGTCGAGCTATGTAACTCGCGTTTTGGAATTTTTTTTGAAGCACATGTTTTGAGAAT
>JBNKGY010000460.1:0-609 GCA_050290065.1 Marinilabiliaceae bacterium | reverse complement strand
TTTCAGAAAGTGAAACTACTAATTATATCAATAAGTCTTTTAAATTGTACTGACTGTGTAATAGATATCTTGACCATCGTATCCTACAGAGCTCGGATGGTTGTACCATTCCATAGGTGCTCCAACTTCTGCATTTGACAAATCGATTAGAACAAAATACAAGGACTGAAAAAAGAGAACCAACAACAGAGTAAGAAGAGTTGACTTCACCTGCATAACCATATTGATAGAGATTTGCAGTAGCAGGAACAAAAACATTTTGTCCATACATTAGTTCAGGAGCCATTCCCATCTCCATAAAATTCAAACTTTGGAACAAGTGCCCTGATCTACTGCACCAAAGGTCAAGCTCCGCTGGAATAATCAATATTAGGACTGTTATTGGCAGCTTAACATTACGACTCATTCAAAGATATACACAAACAGCAAACACACAAAATTGCAATGTACAGTCCATAAAATAAGCAAGTATAAGGTTTCTTTAACTCAGAAAAAGTTAGCGCATTTTACATCGTTATCCTAATCTGCATATGTGCTCAGCTTGATCAGTATTGCAAATTAGTACAGGAGCGATGGTGAAAATAAGCAAAACTCACTGATCAATTCGGT
>JBNKGY010000459.1:0-610 GCA_050290065.1 Marinilabiliaceae bacterium | reverse complement strand
ATCGCGAGAGAGCGAGAGAGGATAAGGACGGGCCGTGTCCGCGTGTGGGGATAAGGCCGCTCCCACGTGGGGGTAAGGGTGGGAGATTTTTTTCGCTATCCGCGTGGTGGGTTCAAAATTTTAGACGATTATTGATATCGATTGATGTGAGCAGCCGCTAGCAAAAATAGAGTTTTGGTAGCAGCGGCTGACATCAACCGATACCAAAAAGAGATTTTTGATAGCGGCTGCTTACATCAGCCGATACCAAAAATCACTTCTTATTTATGGTATCAACTACACTTATCAGCCGATATAAAAAATAGATTCAAGATGTCCTAATAAACCATTTTTCTAGTAGTGTGATTGATTCAGCCGACACAACAGATAAGGGATGCCATTCAACAAACACACCAAAAGCTGATGGAATTATTGGGCTAGGACCATGTAAAAATTCAAAATAATTATGGAAAATCTCAAAGATAAAGATAAACAGCCCAATGCCTGCTGATTTTTTTAGATAAACCCCCTTTACTTTATTGTTCTAATTGTGTGCAACTTGGTTCCAAACAATTATGTCTAATTTAGAAACCCTACCCTTATTATATGTAGAGGTGGAGAGATGTGCCTA
>JBNKGY010000458.1:0-610 GCA_050290065.1 Marinilabiliaceae bacterium | reverse complement strand
AATCTCACGACCTTTGTCAAAATTGTTTGTGGCTTTCTCCAGCTCTGCTAAGGAAATAATCATCCTTTCACCAATATCTGTGTTTTGTGATATTAACTGGTGCAGCAGCAGACCATGATTTTGCTTGAAAAATTTTTGTTTCCTTTTTTTGGCCTTATGTAGCTTGATCTTGCGTGTTACAAAGGGACCACCGAAAGCCAGAAGTAGGAAGACTGAGCCACAACTTACAACCAGACCAATGGTTAAACCTGAAAAAGAAAAAAAACGAAGGCAAAAATTACTTGTCTCATCTTTCAATGTTTCCTTATGCAGTGAAAGAATTACTGATTATAGCAAGCACTATATTACAACAACAACAACCAAGTCTTTTAGTCCCAAGCAAGTTGGGGTAGGTTAGAAATGAAACCCATAGGAGCCGAAAAGCAGAGACAAAAATAAAGGGAAAAAGGAAGGGCAATAAAAAAATAGAAAAAGGGAAAAGACAATAAAAAATGAAACAAAAAGGTGACAAAAGGCAAATAAAAAGAAACAAAAAAACATAAAAAGACAATGAAAGAGGAGGAACCTATTATCAAGGTTCTGGTACATGAATTGTTAGTTTTCACTCCTA
>JBNKGY010000457.1:0-611 GCA_050290065.1 Marinilabiliaceae bacterium | reverse complement strand
CCCATGACTTACAACCCGGTTGAAGAACTCTAACAACTTGTGCTCCACGTCAACCTCATTGCCCCGCGCATCGCGTGCCTATTGCAAGGCACCCGTTTGTGTGTGGCATGAGGTCGACGTGGGGAATAAACTGTTAAATTTCTTTTTTGTTGTACTTTTTAATTAAAAGCGAGATGCGCGTTATAGGAGGCGCGTCTCCCTAGCTAGCGCGTGTCTCCCTTCACCAGAAACTGAACATAAGACTTCAAGAAACTGCACACACTTCACCAGAAATTGAACACAAGACTTCAGGAAACTGCACACACTTCAGAAATATCAATATTTTCACTCATTGAGCATATTTCACACAAATATCTAATGAAAGTACAATTTTCACACAAATGATCATATTTTCAAACATTGACACAAATATCCAATGAAGTCAAATTTTCACACAAATGGTCATATTTTCACACATTTAGCATATTTCACAAAAATATTTAATACAAGTCACATTTTCACACAACTGGCCATATTTTCACACATTAAGCATATTTTACACAATCATTGTGCTACTTTTCGTTGCGGTCTTGGTTTTTTAGAATTCTTGACTTTTTCATAGTGGTCGTTGC
>JBNKGY010000456.1:0-612 GCA_050290065.1 Marinilabiliaceae bacterium | reverse complement strand
AGTTTCATAATCATTTTTTCATAAACTCTATGTTTTGCTTAGGTTTAGTTGTCTTATTTGTATGGATTTTGTAGCCCATTATATATTCTTCGATTTGTATGATTTAGTTTTTTGTTTAGATAATTTGTATGGAGTATTTAGTGGATTTATTAGTTCTAGATCTAAATAGGAGAGAGAAAATATATAGAAATATGTTATATTTTCTCTAAATTTAGAAATAGGAGAGAGAAAATATATAGAAATATGTGGTACATCATATTTAAATTTAGAAAATATTTGAATTGTGAAACACTTGAAATATTTAAATATATGCATGGTACATCATATTTTTTAATGTTATGGAAAATATTTGAACTTAAGAAAATATTTAGAAATAGGAGAGAGAAAATATGTGGTACATCATATTTAAATTTAGAAAATATTTGAATTGTGAAACACTTGAAATATTTAAATATATGCATGGTACAACATTTTTTAATGTTATAGAAAATATTTGAACTTAAGAAAATATTTAGAAATAGGAGAGAGAAAATATATAGAAATATGTGGTACATCATATTTAAATTTAGAAATATGATAAATGTGAAACACTTGAAATATTTAAATATATAC
>JBNKGY010000455.1:0-613 GCA_050290065.1 Marinilabiliaceae bacterium | reverse complement strand
TCTCTAATTGTTCAAACACCGCATAATGATGGGACGATCACTCAGCAATCAGGTACACCCAATTTGTTCAATACATTCATACAACCCACTCGGATATGAGTTAATTTTGTTTTGTGTATTGCGTTTTATGAACCAGAAAATTTGTAGAGGTTTTTGAAGGTAGACCAAATGTTACAGGAAGGTCTGTCATTGATGATCCTATGGTTGACTTAGGTTTGTACAAAAACATAGGTTATATTAGGTTCTTTAAAAGTAAGTTCTCTTTGAAAAACCAGTTTTTATGACTAATTGATTTCATTACGTCAATTCAGATGAAGAGCTTGATTAATCAAAGACCTCTGTGATTCAAATGACTGATTTGGTAGATGATGATATACTATATAGTGGTAGAGGTACCAAAAAGGATGCCCATTGATCTGATGATTACAAAAACATAATCAATATATAATTGGTGCTCATCATTTTATTTTTTTCATATACATAGTATACAAATCGTACAGGGTTGAGAAATGAAAAATAGATGAAGTTGATCCATACAACATGGTTTACCACAATTTGCCAAAGAAGCATTTTGTACTGCGCAGAGTGAAACCATGTGGATATTACAACACTA
>JBNKGY010000454.1:0-613 GCA_050290065.1 Marinilabiliaceae bacterium | reverse complement strand
CTGTACAATAACACGCCAGGCATAACCACGCAGAGGCAGAGCTATACCTGATTCCAGCGCCGAGCCAGCCGCTGAACCGGGTCTCCAGTTCGTGCGGTAAGTCAAAATGATTCAGTGTGACGAATGGTTCTATTCCTGATGATATTTTTTTTTAAAAAAAGTGTTTGACTAGCATGTAAAAAACTCTGAATATCAATATCATGGTTTGCTAGATATCATGTTATTTTTAGAGTATTTTAAACTCCACCCTAACCTAAAGTTTTTATAGTAATGACTAGTTTTTTGTACATGTTTACTTAAATACCATGGTTTAGAATACTTTGTCACTAAACATGTGTTGGTGGATTGATATAAAAAATACCATGGTTATATCATGACATTCAAATACCGTGGTATTCAAATACTATGGTATTTAAATACTTTGGTACCAAACAGACCCTAAACTATATCTCATCGGTTGTGCCTAAGCAATTTTATAAAGAAGAATTCAGTAGTGGAGATTGTACGCATAGAAAGTTCTGAAATCAGTTATTTAGGTGTATTTCAGGATTTAAGTTTTAGTTTGTCATTAGGGGTATAAATTCCTTAATTACAGACTTCTGTGTTTTGAATG
>JBNKGY010000453.1:0-614 GCA_050290065.1 Marinilabiliaceae bacterium | reverse complement strand
CATAAGAAGATAGAATTTTGGAGAATTGATTCGATTTTTCCCAAATGGTTTGAACCCCTTTAAAATTCAAACCAAATTGAAATTTGTTTTTCTTCCTGGATTTTTAATTCAAGATCCATTGTGAATTTGAACTTCTTCCCAAAATAAAAGTTGTTCGTATATTATTTATTTACCACCATGTCAAATTTTGAAATTTTTAGAGTTCTGTAAGTACCGGATTCTCATTTTGTAAGTTTGAATCATTTGAATATTTAAAAAATATTTGGATTAAAAGAAAAAAGATAGCAGGCCCAGCCCAGATAAACAGTGCGGGAAAGTCCAGATAAACAATGTGGGAAATTCAGAATAAATCTGAAAAATTACCGGATTTTCCCGGTCAATCCAAAAACAGACGGTATGAAAGCTCAACCATATTATGACCGATTCTCGCGATACCATATCCTGTTTTCGTACCGATTACCGTATTTACTAAATAATACGAAAATGGTAGAAAAAATGAAAAAAATGGAACTGAAATTACTGGGAATTTTACCCACCGTTTTCACCCTTAGTCACAGCTCATGAAACCATTTGCAAGTTTGATCTGAAAAGTAGCTTTGTAATTTGATAGCTAA
>JBNKGY010000452.1:0-614 GCA_050290065.1 Marinilabiliaceae bacterium | reverse complement strand
GTGCGTGAGCGCGTCAGTCGGTGCGCTTGTAGAGAGGCTGCCGGGTGGGCCTCACGCGATGCGGATTGCGGATAACGAGCCACACGGGTCAGGTTTGCGGGCCTGGCCCATTAAGATAGAAAAGGATTTTAGAAATTCAATAACATTTTCCAATCAACACAGAATTAAAGATTAATTTGAAATAAATATCTAACAGCATCCGAAAAATATAAATTTTTTCTAAGTGGTATATTAGGCCATTTGGAACAACTTTCATGTTGACAACTATTCCTGGATCTGAACAGAATTTGAATTAAAATTCAGGCGACTTCTATGTGCTACATTCAATTAAAATTTGGATTTGATACACATGGGAGTTTTATAAATTAATGAAATTTGGCCATAAAGTTTCTCATTACATCTAGTCGCCAAATAAATTTGCCTCTAGGGAATTTGAAGTTCATAATGAAAAATTCTTTGATTGACCTCAAGATTTAATTTGAATTTATTAAAAATTAGGTTTGGTTTGCCCTAAAGATGATTATCCACTTGATTAAATTCTTGCTTAAGATTTTAATGCAGGTGTTACAGCAGGCAACTCGAGGCGATGCCAAAACCCTAGCCGCCACACCCGC
>JBNKGY010000451.1:0-615 GCA_050290065.1 Marinilabiliaceae bacterium | reverse complement strand
CAGGATTCTACAGAAAAGGTGCACACTTCAGATTTTTCATATGGTCATGCACGTGGTGTAAAAGGAGATGAAGGACATGACAAGCACAAAGGTGAAAGATCGAAGCTCACTTTCAATGAACTTATGGCCAAATATATGAAGATGAGAGATACAAGAATTGCTTCTAAACCAAGTAGTGTGAAGCCATCTAGGTCACCTCCAAAACGCAAATATAAAAAAATGGAATTGACAAGGAAATAAGTCGCATACATCAATGCCATATCCTCCTATGGTGCCGATTACATCAATGCCATATGAATCATCTCCTACAAGTTTTCATCCTTATTAATCATAGGGTTGGTATGGTACATGGGCACAACCTCTATCATATTATGCACCTTATCCCTTTGAGAATGTAACTCCAAGAAGGCCACAACCACATGTGAAAAGTTATTTTGATGAAACAAATCAGTCTGACTTTCAAGAGAAGAAGGTGGTCAAGCAAGTCTACCAGATCAAAAGGGACAATCGCAAAGATAAAATTTCAGATATGTCCTCAAGTAATACAAAGCTAAATGTGACAATAACAACTTCAGTTAATATTGGCAAGGATGTGAAGCAACAAGATGGTGATGC
>JBNKGY010000450.1:0-616 GCA_050290065.1 Marinilabiliaceae bacterium | reverse complement strand
ATCATCAATCATCAAAAAGGGGGAGATTGAAAATGCATCTAGGCCCCTAATCGATTTTGATGATTAAAAATAACCCAAATAAGGATCTAATCATTTCAATGAGTATTAAACAGGGATTTAGGTAACTAAAAAGGAGAAAAAGGAAAAGAGACCTCCCAATTCATATCAGTTCAAATGAAGGGCCTTTTATTGGAGAAATGAGCTAAAACCGTATTATTAAGAGGGGTGTGTGAATGAAGTGAAAATAATCAAGTCAAATGATTCCAAAGCTATCCTAAACAGAAACTCCCAGCCAAACATTGTCCAGCCCTACCGGACATTGTCCGACCCTACCTGAGATAGCCTCCAACCATCACAGAAAGTCCCAGTCGGACATTGTCTGGAATTTAAATCTTGGCCTAATGGCTAGATTCTTAAGAGAGCCCTATATAAACACCTCCACCTCCAACGCCTCTCCCTTCTTGGCTTTCGAATTTTCCTGTTGAATGAGTTCATCCTCTATTCTAAGAGCCTCTACTCACCTTTCCCTAGAGCTTCCATTCAATGTTCTTATCTAGGGGTTGAGTGAAGCAAGGATTCAAGATTCTTGTGTGATTCACCACTTCAAGCTTGTCTT
>JBNKGY010000449.1:0-618 GCA_050290065.1 Marinilabiliaceae bacterium | reverse complement strand
AGGATTTGCTCTAAACTTCATCGGAAATTGAATTCAAGTCAGAAATTTATGAAATAAATTTATTTGGGTAGATCCTAATCTGTTCTAGGGATTAAAAATATGAAACTTAATTATTTCACTTCTGAAATATCTGTTGAGTATTTAATCTTGGTTAATCAAGTTTAATTCATAGTTAATTATCTAGAGGAAGTTAATTAATTAAACTTGACCTAAACTCTTTTCATGACATAAACTGTTGGAAAAAATTAGTTTCATCTCTAATCATGAGTTGTTCCTCATGTTAATTAGATTTTCCTTCCTCTTTGGCTAATTAAGCTCTAGTAATCATTTTACTTGGAGATAATGTGCCAAATTTTGCCAAGATCGCCCTGCTGCCATTGTTAGCTCTAAGTGACTTACTCATGTGCTTAGTCAAGACTGAACCTTGAATTAAGTTTTTTCCAAACCTTTCCTCACTTGTTTTAGAAGCTTAAACCTTAGTAGCTAATGAAAGAATCATTTAGGCCATTCCTTAAGTAATCTAAAAAGTGGTAAGTCGTGTTGATGTCTGTTTTGCTTATCCCTGTTGCTTATCATTAATACTCTTGCATGTAATGTCATATAGGATCTAACACTGCT
>JBNKGY010000448.1:0-618 GCA_050290065.1 Marinilabiliaceae bacterium | reverse complement strand
GAGCATTCTCATCTTTAAGAAGTAGGTGGAACATGGGTTCCTTCTCTGCATCTGAGCCAATGCATGGCCTAGGAAAAAAAATTCAACGAACTTTCATTGAAATTTCTGAAATATCGTATTTATCGGTGAGGTCCGAAATATTTTATTTCACCAAAATTTCATCATTGACTACCATTAATCAAAGTAAATTTCTTTGTTTATACATGTAAGCATAATATATTATATATTGAATAACATTTATTGTCAAAATATACAAATTATCTTTTAACAAAATTAAATTTGTTCACTGAAATTACCGAAATTTCATGTATGTTATCACTGACCTCCGAAATTTTTTGTGCACCGATTTTTTTCCTATGATGGTTCTGTGAAGCTTGTTCAGGTAAATGATGATCTGGCTGCAGTACATCAACACTAGAGCAAGAGGGAAGATTCATGACTACGTTTTGGTGGCCAAAGCTGTTGATTATATGATTCATTCTATTTTGTTCTTTGTCCAAGATGGTTTGCTCCTATCAAGGACGGAATAGCAATGATCACGCTATGTTGTATGAGCAGGGACAAATCTAAGCAACTTGGTGGGAACCATCTGTATATGCAGCCTTACATTGGCCATGG
>JBNKGY010000447.1:0-619 GCA_050290065.1 Marinilabiliaceae bacterium | reverse complement strand
ACATTCCTCGGAGTTTACTTCATCCCAAGTTGACCACCAACATTATTAGTGTGGGTCAGCTTGATGAGATCGGTTCCAGACGATCATTGAAGGACGAGTCATTTTTAAGCAGGCTTAAAAATTCAAGCAAAGATTAAAAACTATGAATTTGGAAGAATTTTAATTCATAATTTAGACACCTTTTGATATGATTAGAGTTAAAATGGTTGCATCTAATCTTGATCTTCCAAAAAATCTATGTGAATTTTGATGGGATAGAAGTGCACCTTTTGTTTTTTTAAAACATATATTTTAACACTAACAAGTAGACATGTTTAGATGGCTGTAACTTTACTTTTTCTTTGAGAACTAGTTATTACATGTCGTTGGAATCAAAGAAATGTATTTCGATAAGTTTGATGAATTTGTCATCTAGGGTTATAAAAATATGCATTTACATTAAGTGAACGGATACCATAAATAGTTCACATAAATCAAATAAAGATGAAGACAAAGATGTGAAATCCTACGAATCACAAAATGACATTTGTTCAATTCATTTTTTTTATCTGTTTCCATATACACTAAACACTATCCACAAGATAGATTATCAAAGACTAATGGCATGTCAAATGCTGAA
>JBNKGY010000446.1:0-620 GCA_050290065.1 Marinilabiliaceae bacterium | reverse complement strand
TGATGAAACCATGTTCAACGAAGCCAATAAAGTGGGTTAATGCTTAACCAGTCCGGGTTAACCCAGAATATGCATTATAAAATCTATTCCACATTGAAACTACTTCAAAACAAGACGTTTCACTAATACCGATTTGTTAATGACATGAGCGTTATTTTTTCAAAAACGCTAGCCGTTAATCGATCGGCATAATACCAAGTGCTAATTTCATAGTCAAAGTGGTATAACTTGCCTCAACTCACCATAGCGGTGCTACGGCTCATCTCTGCAAGTTCTTGTTTTCTTGCATTTTCAATGCTCATTACGAAATTCTAACGCATAATCCGGGTTAAAAGTGGGAATGTAGTACGATAATTATATGACGATGTTGAGAATATAAACAAGCTGAATCTTGATACTTGATAATGCAGATCAAGAGTTAAAACAAAGTATAAATAAAACACGGAGACACTGAGGCACAAAGATTTCTGTATTTAATAAAGTGTAAAACGATCACAATAATTATAGCATAATACCAATAATTTGTGTTGTTATGTTGTACAGGAGGGCTATCTAAAATAAATCCTTACGGATTATAAAACGAATATCATAGCCAATTAATTAAAAAACTCTGTGTCCTT
>JBNKGY010000445.1:0-625 GCA_050290065.1 Marinilabiliaceae bacterium | reverse complement strand
TTTGACACGAACAGGAAGAACATCGGTCCGCTACCCGATGCCTTTTACGTTGCTCTCGTTTGACACGGCAGTTGTGCAATGAGCTCTGCTTGAAAATTATTAAATGTAATTGTCGTTGTTTATTTTAAATTTATATTTGACTGTTTGTTTTATTAAAATTTTAATAATTATCATATACTCCCTCTGAATTTAAATTATTGTGGTCGTCATTAACTTTATACATTATGTTTGATCATTCGTCTTATTCATTTTTTAAAAATTATCATACATATTATCATAATTTTTATCAATAAAATATATTTAAATATAACTTATACTTTATTTTATCAGTAAAAGAAATTTAAATCACTGAGCTTCATGTTCCTTTTCAGTGGGTCTTTGTGCGTGTCGCAGTAGACAAGCACATGGGAGTATTGGACAAATCAATTAAGCGTCATCAATGGCGGGCATGTTTTTTATATCTCCATATAATAAGTAGGACTACCTTATTTCTAAATACCCTCTTGTTATCTTTTTATTGTCGTGTTGACTCTTTGAATTATATTTGATCATTTGGTTTATTAAAAAATTAAAATTTATTATATATATTTTTTATAATTTATTTTATTATTCAATAAAATTAAAA
>JBNKGY010000444.1:0-629 GCA_050290065.1 Marinilabiliaceae bacterium | reverse complement strand
TAAGCTGTTCTCCTCTGATTTTCTTTCTGCTTCAATTTGGTGGGTTCTCAGGGGCATGTATGGAAAGTGTTCATTGAAATACGCGTGAGGATGTAAGAGTTGTAGTGAGAAGCTGTCTTATTTCTTGACCTAATCCGTTGCAAGTCTATTCTCGTGACTTGTTGGTGGATTCATGGGTCATGGATTTGCTTGAACTATTTTGTGCTTCTGCTCTAATTTCAGGTACCTATCCTAGTTCTGAGGGCCAATGGCTCTTCAATAGCTATGTGGTCTTGATCGAGTTAGAAGAGAGGTGTGTTGGATTTGTTATAGGACATATACCAAATTCTGGTGAAGAATTGTAATTGGTTACCATTCACCCCCATCTGTTTGTCTATATGGTTCTTCAATTGGTATTAGAGTCAGTTAGGTCACTAGTTGTCCTTAACAGGCTTTGTGACCTGAAGGCAACATGGAGAAAGGTGTCGTCAAGCTTGTGGTTTTCAATGGCGAGAATTTCAGTTATTGGAAAAACTGAACTCGCAATTATCTCTTGAGTCAAGGTCGTGTCATCTGGGAGATTGTTGAGGAGGCTTACGTGATCCCGATGATGCTTGACAACGTGACTCAAAGTGAGGTGCAAAGGTACG
>JBNKGY010000443.1:0-630 GCA_050290065.1 Marinilabiliaceae bacterium | reverse complement strand
ATAGTATGCTTTGTAATTCATCATGCCACCTCAAAACTGGAATGTGTGATCTTGACCACCCCATAGTTTTCCTGTGCAGAAAACACCAACAAAGGTTATTTAGCATTTTATGCGCGCATCGACTCTGTTTCTATCTATTGTAGCATTATAATTTAAGATTCATGCAAGTCGATAGTGAAAGTGCATCTAAGCCCACTAGGGGGTTTTGGTGTTTGAATGACAAAATGATTAAAGAGCTAATGAGTTTTGCTAAGTGTGAAACAGAAAAAATATCTTGTGATTATGTTGAAGCTATTCATTCATCAAGACATACGTTATGGCCAATATGATTGCACATCTTGAATGTCATAAAGACAAGAAGAATTTAGTCAAATGAGAATGAAGATAATGATTTGATGATGTATGCCACATGTCTATTGTTGTCACAAAATATATTTAAGACATGAGGATGTATTCTTCTACATCAATATTTTAAGGATTATCAATGTAAGCTCATTGAAGACACAAAGAGTTGTGTGGATCATGATGGTGATTGAAGAAGGAACAACAAGGACTTGGCCGTGATGAACAATACATTGGACAAGAGCAAGTGGAAGACTTGGTGTCGAGGTACCAGATGTGATGGAGAAG
>JBNKGY010000442.1:0-632 GCA_050290065.1 Marinilabiliaceae bacterium | reverse complement strand
CTTTATATTTCATATTATGTTCTTTATATTTTATAGTATGTTCTTGCTATTTCATATTACGTTCTTTACATTTCATACTACATTTTTGATGAATACTCACTTGTGTTTGTTTTGAACAGGATTGTAACACCCCATGTTACGGAAAGCTTAATCAAGTCACTTAAGTTGTAATTAAGTCTTAAGGCAAGAGCAAATCAAGTCATCGAGATTTGAAATAAAAATTTCAAAGTCAAGAATTAAATTCAAAGATTAAAGTTCTGTCTAATGTGGACTGATTGCCTCAGTGAACAAATTTTGGAAAATTATTGGAGTCAAATTATACCTTGCTCCCAAAAGATAAATTGTTTCCCATGACTTGTTCTACAAGTGTCCAACTGTATAAAATTATAGATGCCAAAAAGTATTTGTTTCAAGGGTTCAAACATAGCTATTCAACCCTAGTTTCCAGACAGGAAAATTTTCCAGTTTAGCTTAACGATTAGCTATTTTTGAAATTAAATAACATCTTGGATCTTAGGAGCTGGTCTGTGCATGTCAACCGGATAGAAGAGAAATGTCTGTCGACCATCATGGAGAACTCCTAGTCCACATTTGAGCACTGATGGATTTATAATAGTGGGCTCAATATCCCT
>JBNKGY010000441.1:0-634 GCA_050290065.1 Marinilabiliaceae bacterium | reverse complement strand
GAGTAATGAGGCGTAACACAAGCAGAGTTGTGAAGCACAATCCAATTCTACAAGGTGCTATGTTGTCCATGCATGGAAGAAAAAGTGGCATGGATGACCGAGAACATCTCCTTTCAAGTGTCCCAATACCTGAAATCCTTCTTGCTACTCGGTCAATGTATCACTCATCATTTCTTGTGCCCTCTCCTTCTAAATCTCGAGACGAGATTTCTTTTAGGGGGGAGGGTTGTAACACCCCGTGTTACGCTTTTCCCTAATTATATTCATTATAAGCTTAATCAAGCATCAAGTACCATGGTTAATCCAGTCGTCGAGGTTCGGAATCAGAATTCAAAGTCAGGAGTTCGAATTTGAAGACTGAAGTTCTGTTTAGTGTGGACCAATTTACTTAGTCAAGAAATTTTGAGAATTTATTGGAGTCGAATCAGACCTTACTCTCAAAAGAAAATTTATTCCTGATGACTTGTTCTACAAGTGTGCAAATCTACAAAATTTATTGATGTCTGAAAGTATTTGTTTCAATGGTCCAAACAGAGCTATACAACTCAAATTCCAGATGGCAATTCCTCCAGTTTAGCTTAACGATTAGCCCTATTTGAAATTCCATATCTTCCATGATCTTGAGGGTTGGTGT
>JBNKGY010000440.1:0-635 GCA_050290065.1 Marinilabiliaceae bacterium | reverse complement strand
ACAACATCGATAATCCTCTATGAATCCATGCTTGATCAAATGTGGCATCAACACATCATCTATATGGTATTTCTTTTCATTCTTGCAATGTTTGCAAGGATAACAAAGGTTCCCTCTAACATTGTCCAATATATATTTTTTCACTAAATCGATAAATACATCTAACACTTTGATATATTCATTGCAAAGGCACAACCCATACATCCAACTTCGATCTGATGATATCTACATATAAAATAACAAATCATGTGTTAGATGAGCTAGATCTAACAAATTCATTCAATTTTTTTACTACAAATGCTATAACATCTAGCTCAAATATAGAAAAGAGAGAGCTACATCAAAGAAATTATATACCAATGATAGCCAAGATCTATATAGAAAAAGGGGCAAAAACAAAAGGAGTTGGGGGCATAAAAGAGGAGAGGACTAACCCTTACAAGAATTATACTTTATCACAACAAGAATTTTAGAGGGACATGTCCAAAAAAGGAAAGAAATGGTAAGAGCAGGGCAAGATCGGACACCACAACTGTTCTTCCCTAGTTGGGATCACGGATTATAAGGGGGGAAACAAAACGGATATGTGCCATTCTAAAGCTCATCTCCCTTTACACGGAACGGGATACATGTCC
>JBNKGY010000439.1:0-636 GCA_050290065.1 Marinilabiliaceae bacterium | reverse complement strand
CATTGTCTAGCAGAGAGCAAGAGAGAAGAATCCTAAAAGCAAGCAAAAAAGAAAAGATGACTGCAAGATGATTATCAGCGATGATGATGGAGATATTTATAGCCAATGTAGCGTCACGCCGCTACAGTAACATGCGTCATTTTGATTCAAGCGCACCCACTCAAGCACGTCGTTTTAGGAACCATGCATCGTGCGTCAGATATCTAGACGGTCAAATAAATTGTTCAACTTTTCAGAAAAAGGTACACAAAAGACGTGACGACCGTGCAGCAGTCGACACGTGTTGTGAACTCATCAATGTGTATTGAACACATCATCAACCCAGTGTAGCATCAGGAGAAAGATGATCAGAGGATTGAAGATTGGTGATAGCATGAAGCAGATCGAGGGAATTCTATGCATGAGGCTTGGTTCTAATAGAGGTGTCCGATCAGTGAATGTCGATCAGTCGGTAGCCTGATCAGGAACCAAAGTTATCATGTTTGATGACATGTTCAGGGGTTAGTGATGATACCACAAATATCCACGCGGGTCAAGGGCCCATTAGCTACGATGGCTCACAAGACTAGATGCGGCCCAAGCAAGAGTCTTGATTGGGTGCGTGTTTGTGTGAGTTGTAACAGAGTTGGGAACTTG
>JBNKGY010000438.1:0-639 GCA_050290065.1 Marinilabiliaceae bacterium | reverse complement strand
ATTAGGAAAGAAATCACATTATTATTAGAAAATAAAAGCTTAGCAATGATGTGGAAAAAGAGGATAGAGCCTCAATAGGTGAGGTAATATATTTAGGAACCAAGAGGCTGAACCCTATAATAATCATTTGATATTTTTTTGTAAAAATGATTATTGTTGGCCACTATTTTATGAATTTAAGCCCTATATTTCAAGATATTATCTTATTTATGACATGAGATGCTCTTATGAGCACAAGGGACACAAATGGGGCACATAAAAACATTTTTTTACTTTTAGCTAACCGGAATAGGTAGGTTTCCTAAGGCAGACACTTAACCGTACAGCAACACAACTTTCCAAATTTTACATTTCCGAACGAGATAATGTCTTGATCATATTTTTGTTGAGCCCCTTGTGTGGTGAGTGATTTTGTTCACGGGTTCGCCTTCATGCGACCTGATTGGGAACGAAGGCCGCACAATAGTGTTTCATGTTCAGAGAAGACTGTAGTTTTGTTGCAATGGTGATGGTGCACCTTTGTGTTGTTTGATGATGGTGGTAAAAAACTTTAATAGGAGACACATATCAGAGACAACCTTTAATAGAGTGTCTCCTATCTAGTAAAGCGAGACACATCGGCGTGTGGATGCGCATGAT
>JBNKGY010000437.1:0-642 GCA_050290065.1 Marinilabiliaceae bacterium | reverse complement strand
TGAGTTAGCAATTTGAGCACAAAGTGTTTTTTATCCCCATAACAATGTATCCCCCTTAATAATACAACGATCATATACTCAAAAGATCAAAACAAAAAAATAAGACATAGGACGCCAATTCTTTTTCCTTTTTCATTTTGAAGGGTCACCAAGACCTGTACATACTTACTCATTTGCACATTAGCTCTTTAATTGCTTGTCATTAATCATCTAAAACCCACAAGATCTAGATGTACTTTCAAAAAGCCAACAATTAGTCACGAGTTTATTTTTTTATAAAAAATATTACATTATCTTCTCTCTTAACGAATGACAGTGCTCTTGCCTTTTAAAAAATATTTTTATAAGAAACAAAGGGCCTAATTTTTTCATAATATGGCATTTTAAATTTTATATTTACATGTGATTTAATATCATAAAAATAAGTACAACCAAGGATGGAACTTTGGACCATTATTGTCTCCAATGAAGGCAGGGGTTAAAAATGTCATATTTTATTAAAAAATATAGCCAGCTATTTTAAAAAAAATAAAATGATATTTAGCTCTCCTACTCCTAGGAGAGAAAATGAGTGATCGGTTCAGAGAGAGGAGAGAGAACATAATTTGTTCGGGAATTTCACATCGAAAAATTGTTTGTGGG
>JBNKGY010000436.1:0-643 GCA_050290065.1 Marinilabiliaceae bacterium | reverse complement strand
AAGCTTACTATTAGTAAGATAGGCAATATGCATCTTAGAGAAATAACGGGAACAACTAGAAGCAACCTAAACTTTAGGATTCAAATATAGGGTTAGGTCAAGCTCTAAGCAAGAAAAAAACTTGAACCAAAACAAGAAGTAAATCAATATGAGAGACACAAAGACACAAGATTTCTTTTTGAAGTTCGACCACCCACAAAGTATGACAATATCTCTGTTGAGGTGCTCACAAAGAACCAGATCTCTTTAAACCTCAACCCTCCCAAGTTGCCACCAAGACTAACCTGGTGCTCACTATCAATCCTCACGAAGAGGAGGGCAATACAAACTTTCCGGGACTCAACCACAATCCTTGGGAGCTCCCGGGCGACACCTAGCCGTCTAGGGGATTGAATCCCCAAGAGTAACAAATGCAACAAGGTTGTCGAGGGAGAGGATGAGGTGCTCTTGCTTGAAGGTGGCACACTCAAGGGAGCTCAAATCTTCTCTCAAGAATAAGAATCAAGATGGAAGCTTTAGGGAGAGAGGAGAGAGCTCAAGCTTTAGATCTCAAGGAAGCTTTTCATTTTTCTAAGTGGCCAACGATCTCATGGGGCAGGTGGGGGTCTATTTATAGCCCCCACCTCAAAAAGAGTTATTGGGG
>JBNKGY010000435.1:0-631 GCA_050290065.1 Marinilabiliaceae bacterium | reverse complement strand
GCGTCATACGGCAGTCTTGAAGGGCTATGTACGCAATCGTGCTCATCCTGAAGGTTCCATGATAGAGGGCTACACAACCTAGGAGGTCATCGAGTGCTACGTAGATTTCATCAAAGATGGGAAACCAATAGGTGATCCAGTTTCAAGACACCATTGTAGAGTCTCTAGGAAAGGAACCAAAGGAGCAAAATCAATCATTGATGCTACTTATGAAAGAGTGTGTGAGGCACATTTTAGTTAGCGGTTATGAGACCATATGTCAAGAAGTATTTGCAACATGGTTGAAGGACCTAAACCTTCCTGTTGGCAAAACAGAAGAACAAAAGATGATTCGTTTGTTGACTTCTGGTCCACACAGTTTGGTTAAATCATGGCAAGTGTATGACATAAATGGATGCACATTCTATACCAAGGCAAAGAATAGTAGGAGCCAGTAGCAAAATAGTGGAGTCAGATTAGATGCAGAAGATAGCACAAGGCAAAAATATGGTTATTATGAGTACATTGAAGAAATTTGGGAGGTCAATTATGGAATGTCTTTACAAATTCCTATATTCAAATGTCAATGGATGAAGCAACCACAAGGTGTTGAGGTGGATGAATATGGGTTCACAATTGTTGACTTGAGAAT
>JBNKGY010000434.1:0-646 GCA_050290065.1 Marinilabiliaceae bacterium | reverse complement strand
TATTTGTGGAAGAAGTTTACTTAAGTGTTCATCTAGGAATTTTCTATTGTATAGTTGTGTTAATCCATCTTTAAATGCAGACTCTTCAAGGGCTTGCATTAAGAGTTTAACTTCAACTGCTGGTCTAGCTTCTTTTAAAAATCTATTTATAAATGGGCTTTTATTTTTTATCTCTTCAAGCTCTTCTTTAGTATCTGTTACAAAATGAATGATTAGATATAATGACCTGCTGCAAGCCTCATGGTACAGGTCAGCAGATGAGAGCATCTTTAATAATGAGTAGTATATTTGAGTCATATAATTTAATTTAGAGACTTATTTATTGAGTATATGGCTCAAAGAAAATTACACCATCCAACAGTCAGGTCTCAAATCATGTTTTTAGGAAAGAAATAATATTATTAGGAAATAAAAGGTTGAAGATGATGTAAAAAATGAGGATAAGGCCAAAGTAGCTGATGTAGTATATTTGTTACCCTGAGCAAAACCGGTTTGACAAATTTTTATAGTATAAAATTTTTGTTGGATGGTAAAAAATATCCTCAAATCCTATAATTTAATTACTACCCCATATACTAGCTCTCTTGATATGCTCTAAACTGTCGGCATATATCATCTGTACCTTTGTAGCGAGTTGCTTCTAATG
>JBNKGY010000433.1:0-647 GCA_050290065.1 Marinilabiliaceae bacterium | reverse complement strand
AGTCGGATACAAACCCTGTCAGGTAAGACCATGCTGCATTGAGAATGGATTTAAATCTTGCGCCGAGTGCGATAAATATGATTCTGTTAAAGATTGCAAATTATATAATCCATTCATGATACGATTTGGACAATTTATTACACGGACAAATCGAAGATTAGGGATTGAGATGATAAAGGAAAAAGGAGAAACCGAGTTTGTAGAATATATGATTGATAAAAATTGGGTGACAATTAAGACAGGAAAACAATAATGCGCAGCACACAACATACAATATAAAACAGTTGGGGTTCAGTGGTTTGCGAGTATCTGTTTTTCAAGCCAACTTTTCCAACGGTGGATATGAATGCGCTCCGAAAACCCAACCGTTTCATATTGTAAAACGTTACCAACTATTTAAAAAAGACTGCAACTGCATAGACAGAATTTTAGTTAAATGTTTTACAAAGAATATAAAAAGAAATCTAATGACAGTTTAATTGAAATATTAAACTCAGATTCATATCAGTTAATTGCAAGAGAAACTGCCCAAAAGATTCTTGAAGAACGAAATGTAAACTATCAAATAAAAGATGAAAAACCAGTACTTAAAGAATTAAACTGTTTTGAGTTATTTGAAAAGTTAGAAGATTACGGATTAAATGTTT
>JBNKGY010000432.1:0-650 GCA_050290065.1 Marinilabiliaceae bacterium | reverse complement strand
TTGACGACCAAATTTTACATTCTGAGAAAATTGTATCATTTGGTTTCCCAAATCAGAAAATCCGATTTTTACAGTTAAGAGATGGTCAATATTTTTAAATAGATATCAACTTTATATATTTCACAAGTTGGATCATATAGGCATGTTTTTCAGGTTATGCACGTGTTTCTCAGACAATTTGGTTGAATTTCACTTAAAAAACAAAGAGGTGCTTCAAACTACAAGAATATAAACTCAAACAGAAGATTTGAAGCCTCCATGATGAAGCCCTTATTGAGACGATCAAGATGGATATATGAAACACATGATTTGGAGCTCGGACGAGAAAGTTATAGAATTTTGAAAATGCTCCAGGCTGCAAAATCGGAGGTTCCGGTTTTCACAGATAAAACCCGAATCCGAGTCAAGATTTTCACTGTATTTAGTTAGGATTCTTCGATTTGTGGAAAGGGCTATGTCCAGCCGACTAACTGATCTTCAATCAAATTAATCAATCAATCATTCTTTTATGCTTTTAGGGTTAGGATTAATGTAGCTCTCCTTCTATCTTGAATTCCTCAATCAATCATTCTTTTATGTTTTTAGGGTTATGATTAATGTAGCTCTCCTTCTATCTTGAATTCCTCTTCTTCCTCTCACTCATCTCCACC
>JBNKGY010000431.1:0-649 GCA_050290065.1 Marinilabiliaceae bacterium | reverse complement strand
CCGGTCGGCGAGGCAGGGGAGCGGGCGTCGCATGTGGGCTGCACGTGAGCGCGTGGGCCGGCCGGGCAAAATGAGGAAGTTGGGCCAGGCCCGAGAGAAATAGTGGAATTTTCGATTTAGTCAAAAGAATTTGAAAAGGAAGTGACTAGATTTGGTTAGAAGATGGACTTCCCGGATTCTAAAAATTTAAAATAAAATACGGACGTGAAGGAAATCAAATAAGGAACAATTTTACTTATTGGAACTTTTCAAAATTCAGAATGGAATTTGAATAAAAAATAGAGAAACTATTTGATCCAACTTTAATTGAATTTGAATTCTATGGACTTGAAAACTTCAGAATTTGATGGAATTTGGCATATGGGACCCTAATTACATCTAGTTGCCATTTGAACTTGAATCCAAGGAATTTGAGGTTCTCCATGCAAAATTCTTTAAAGGGCCTCAATCCTTAATTTGAAATATTTAAATTTAGGCTTGACTTGCTTACAAGGGTGTTAACCACTTGATTAAATACTTAATGAAAGTCTTAATGAAGACTATTAGGACTATGTTAACACAAGGTGTTACACACTACCACCAGTCAATGGAACCAGGCTTAGTCCAATTCTATGATTAATTAGAGATACAATATCAGATAGTATATCTT
>JBNKGY010000430.1:0-653 GCA_050290065.1 Marinilabiliaceae bacterium | reverse complement strand
GGGTAAAATTACCATCCCTAAGCTTGGCATTCGATGACTCCTCATCCGGGGAGATTCTCAGCTGGTAGCGAAACAATTGCAGAAAGAGTATGACTGAACAGTGACAAGATGGCAGAATACCCGGTAGAAGTGCGAAGGCTAGAGAAGTTCTTTGATGGTTTTGAGGTACGATATGTCCCACGCCTGGATAACCGAGATGCAGATCATCTAGCTTGGATTGCCTCCTCCAGAGCTCCTATTCCATCAGATGTCATTATTGAAAAACTAACTAAGCCCTCGATCAACACGGGGGAGACGTTAAGTGAAACAGATCTTATGATCATTCATGGATTTGAGCAGCAGTCAGAAGTAGATTGGATGAGTCCTATCAAGGCATACCTAGAGAATAAGCCGATATCATATGATAATGCAGAGATTGAGCGTATCGCACGCAAGTCCAGAATGTATCACCTAATTGATGGAGTGTTATACAAACAGGGCGTCAATGACATAATGATGAAGTGTATTTTGAAAGATGAAGGCATCCAGTTACTTCGAGAGATTTACAGCGGAGTCTGTGGGGTGCACTCATCATGGCGCTCCATAGTTGGAAAAGTCTTCAGGCACGGATTCTACTGACCGACAGCTAAGGATGACGCGATGGAAATTGTCAC
>JBNKGY010000429.1:0-635 GCA_050290065.1 Marinilabiliaceae bacterium | reverse complement strand
ATGCTTCCATTGATTATAATTAGTTCCATCAAAATGGGGAGCTCTACCAACAGGTATGTAAGTATAAGCGGTAGAGCTAGGCATATTATTATAATTAAAAGACATTGAGTTATAGGAAGACTTATTGTGATTTCTTCTTCCTCTCTTTCCCTTTTTGTAGACTTCCTCTTCAAATGAGGAGTCTTCTTCTTCGCTTGAGGAAGAGCCTCCTTTATTCCTCTTGGCTTTAACCTTTCTTCATAGCTTGTTGTTTTTTGCCGTGAACTTCTCTAGCCTTGTTATGAGGTCCTCCAACTTTGCATCTGTTGAGGCTCTCGTCTTGGAGCTCTCTTCACTGTTGTTGGAGTTGGATTTGTCATCGAACCTCAGTGTACTGTCATCTTCATCCCCATTCTCGACATTGCCTCTCCAAGCAGTTAAGCTCTTTTCAGAGAGTTTAGCTCTAATACCAATTAAAAGTTGCCTAGATGGGAGTGAATAGGCAATCAAACATGAAACTCACTTAATTTTAAACAATTAAAACTGCAGGGCCGGATATGTCTGGCTTCAGGTCGGATATGTCCGGGCTAGGCCGGATATGTCCGATTTGGGGGTCGGATATGTCCAGTCACCAGAAACTTTGAGTAGCAGAAAAG
>JBNKGY010000428.1:0-655 GCA_050290065.1 Marinilabiliaceae bacterium | reverse complement strand
GGGAAATTTTTTCTTCACGATCTCCTGCTCCCAGGGTATGAAGGGAGTCGGCTAGGCCAGGGCTGGGCTGCTTGGACACGATGATGGACTGCCCGCGCGTACAGAGAAGGAAAAAGAAAGGGATGGGGAGAAGCAAGGTGGGCCGGCGTGGAAGAAAAAGGGGGTCCGGCCGGCTGGGCTAACTCAGGAAAAGCTGGGTTTTGGCCCATGGCCAGTTTAGAAAATTGGAAACCTTTTTAATTTTCAATTCTTTTTATAAAATGCAAATTCATTTGAATTTAAATCAAATTCGAAGTTCGAATGACTTCTACTCGCAAAATAAAATAAAAGCACACATCATTACAAAAGAAAAAATTATGCAACTGTATGAAATGCAACAATCAAATATTTATTTAGTTATATAAATTATAGAATATTATTTCTTTTGGAAAAATCAGCGTGTTACAAAGCTACCCCCCTTAAAATTAATCTCATCCCTTTCCCAGGTAGCCTCATCCTCGGTGTTGTGACTCCATTGCACCTTGCACATCCGAATCTTTTTGTTTCTTGTGACTCTTTCGGATGTTTCCAATAGTTTGACAGGATACTCTTGATATGTATGATCTTCACTTGTAACCAAGTCTTCCAATGGGACTTGTTTGTCAGGTACTCGCAA
>JBNKGY010000427.1:0-655 GCA_050290065.1 Marinilabiliaceae bacterium | reverse complement strand
AAGGTATCCTTCCAGTTTCTATCTGAGGTTTTGGAGAAGAAAAAAATTCCCAACCAAATAGATAGAGTGGGCGGAATAGGTTGTGAGTGGAGGTAGAGTGGGTATTAACCATAGTGGTGTACCAGGAAACTATTTTAGAACTTTTAAAGATTTAAGATAAGGAGATCTTATGACACCCCTAGTGTCACTGTAGAAGCTACAATATATCTACAATGCATCTACAATATAAATTTGGTTTGAGTTGTATTCAAATTCAAATCTCTTTTTTGAATATTATTAAGCCAAGTTCCATTTGCCACTTGTATTGTATCTTCAAAGTTTTACATACAAGTGAGGCCATCTAAATTCACAGTCTTAAAGATCATGTCAAATTAGAATTTTGGTATTTAAAACAAAAATAATTTTGGTGAATTTATGAGATTTTTCCTCAAGGGTTTGAACCCCGTTAAAATTCAAACAAAATTCAAATTTGAATTGTTTCCAGAATTTCTAATTCAAAATCCAGAAGGATTTGGAAGTGGAACCAAAAAGGAAAGTTGTTCTATGTTATCCATTGATCACCTCAAAAAGTTTCACCATTTTTTTACATCAGGAAGATCGTGTTTGTGAATTTTGAAGTTGGAGCTCTGAAAAATGGATTAAATTAAAAGGGACC
>JBNKGY010000426.1:0-656 GCA_050290065.1 Marinilabiliaceae bacterium | reverse complement strand
AATAAGAAATAACTAACAAACAATCAAAATAAAGCATTTTAGATAAAAAAATCAAGTTTTTTGGTTCACGTAAATTTTTTTTGATGTACTTGAAGTTATTTAAGTTGTTTAGTAGTTTTTTTTATTTGTAAGTTGTTAGTTTCTTCACCTCATTTTTTAATCTTTATTTGATTTAGGCAAATCATTTAAGGGTTTTGTGGACCTTATTATAAATGAATATTTGCATAAACCTGACAACTTTATCAAACTGGTCCAAATACATTTCTCTTTGATACTAATGATATGCAATACCTAGTTCTCTAGTTCTGAAAGAAAAAGAAAATTACACCCATCTAAATATGTCTACTCGTTAATGTTAAAATGTATGTTTGGTTTTTTAAAAAAATGAAAAGGTGCACTTCAAGCTCTTCAAAATTCACCTAGATTTTGTTTGATGAAATCTCAAGATTAGATGCAACCGTTTTAACTAGAATCATCTCAAAAGGTGCCACAAATTTTGAATTAAAATTCTTCTAAGTTGACAGTTTTCTGGATTTGCTCGAATTTTTAAGCCTAAAATTATGATAAATTCTTCAAAACTCTACTTTGTGGTATGATTTAAGTCTCTTAAGTTGTTTTGGTACATTTTTATTGGAAATTTGTAGGTGGAATTTTGG
>JBNKGY010000425.1:0-657 GCA_050290065.1 Marinilabiliaceae bacterium | reverse complement strand
AAATTCCCATTATTCAACGTGCCAATGTATGGACAAGGGGATTGGTATCTAGGTATGTTTTCTCATTTGCCATGGTCTTGGTATAGTCCTTGGATGCACTATGATGAGTATTTACATTATGCTTGGACTGTTCCAAAGTCATATACCTGTGATCGACCTTTATGGGCGTATCAAAATTGATTGCTGCATAAAGGCCGAAAATAAGTAGAGGACATGCAGCGATGTCAAGTGCTTTGAGATTTACATTACTTTCTATTGTTGTTTAACATATAATTTATTTTGGCCATGATATTAATACTTTACAAATAGCATATTTGATTATATAGCATCTGGCTGCATTAGAACAATGAATATCTTATATTTTGTTCTTCTCCATATCAAACATATTAGCCTATGTTTTATTTTACACTACCCCAAGAAAATATTTGGACAGCCAAATTTTAGTGTGCATCATTGTCTTATAAAATATAAATGACCGATGACTTGTCCATCATGAGCCAAATTGGTTTTAGTGTTTGAAAATATTCTTGAAACTTTATGCATCATCTCTTCTGGCCGATTATGTGTATATCATCGTGCTATTGAAAACCAGGATATTTGGTGTGATGTTTACTATCAATTGGCTATCGAGATGCTTTTGATGCTACAAGCATCATG
>JBNKGY010000424.1:0-660 GCA_050290065.1 Marinilabiliaceae bacterium | reverse complement strand
CTACAACAGGCTCTAGTACAGAATCCAGTTCTCAAAAACCTGGAGTTCCCACTGACAGCCATCATAGGCATCGCCAGAAAGAAGAGAAGAAGAATCTTCACACAAAAGCTACAAAGCAAAGCTTGAGAGACTACGCTCAGCAAGACTGACCTGTCATGACCAAGCGGTCAGACTTCTAGACATGCAAAGGCTTCAAGTGGTAAAGAATATATAAGTCTACAACAAATAGCCTTAAATACTTTTAAGCATGTTATTAGCCAAGTTTAAGTAATTAACATCATAGGTTTGCATCCTATTCTAAGCATGCAAGTGTAATAAAACAATTTTGATATATTAACCATCTCTTTGACTACCAAGTAGTCGACATCCATCTCATGTATAAGCAACCTTATGAAAGTAGAATTACTACGTTTGGACTCGACGAACAAGCTATCACCCATATCCGAGGGTGTCACAGAGATTCGAATCAATATAACCTTACAAGTTAACAACATAACAACACGACACACGTGAGGCCTTCGAGACCCCACATGTGGCCACAATTCACGACAATGATCAAAAAGTCGAGCCGGATCCCACCTTTCCCTAGTGCATGTCTTTCATACGATACCACACTTTGGATTATTCGTGGGTGGTCCATATACTATCCCAGTATATATC
>JBNKGY010000423.1:0-664 GCA_050290065.1 Marinilabiliaceae bacterium | reverse complement strand
AAATAAAAAAAGCTTTGCAATAAAATAAAAAGCAAGTACTTTTTTTGTTGTTGGTAATAATTGCCAGAGGCCAAAAAAAGAACAACGAAGCGGGATGCTTCGCTGAGCGTCTTGCAGAACGATACAATTAAATAATTGAGTTACAATAGAAAACAGGACAAAAAATTAAGCTACATTTTTCATAAAAATCTGTCCATATTCTTTGGGTGGCAAATAGTTTAAATACGAATGTCTTCATTCTCTTTTCATATGCTTGTAAATTTAACGATTACAAGCTTAACTTTTTGTCCAGGTAAATATAGCAGTTCCAATGCCATTTGTCTCATTTATTGAGACTCCATTCAAATAGCAAATGGGTCATCTGGCGACCCTTTTGTTTTATATGTTTGCAGACAAAAAAGTAAACAAAAAACATGGATTAATATGGAGTCTGCTTTTTGTTTTATTCATTCAGTATGATTACATAGTAATAATCAGCAGATCATGTAATATAAAAAAAACCCGGAAATATAGTGGTCTGAGTACATCAATCCGGATATTTATTTTAACGATTTAATAGATGAAAAAAAAATTTTTATATAAAAAGCTGAAGGCCTTTAGCTTAACAGAACTGCTAATTGTATTGGTTATTGTAGGAATATTAGTGCTGCTGGCATTACCTAAT
>JBNKGY010000422.1:0-665 GCA_050290065.1 Marinilabiliaceae bacterium | reverse complement strand
AAAATCATTTCAGGTTGGAGATTTCATTTGGAAGACAATTTTGCCTATTGGGTTCAAAAGTAACAAGTCCGAGAAGGATCACCAAATTAGGAGGGACCGTATAGAATTGAGAAAGTAATTCCTGAAAATTATTATATGGTTAGAATTGAGGAAGTAATTCCTAAAAATTCTTATATGGTTCAGAGTGTACAAGGAACCTCGCTGCCAAGGGCGCTTAACGAAAAGTACTTAAAAAGTATTATCCTAGTGTTTGGCAAGACACTTGAGCTAGAAAACAACCGATAATGGGATTATTGCCCTTAGCACAAAAATGGCTGATGAAATACTGTGAACATCATCATCAGGTCAAATTTGGTCAAAAAATGCCTTTTAATACGCAAGCTTAACTAAAAGGCAGGGGGCATGTGTTGATGACCAAATTTCATAAGGCTGAAAAAATTGAACTATCCGATTTCCTATTCTAGACTATCCGATTTCAGCAGTTTTCAGAACAGTAACAAGGAAGGAGATAGATCCGAAGATTTGAAGATGTTTTAGGTCCTGAAAAAATATTAGAAGGTGACAAGGATCCAATGGAGAAGAATTCCAAGCCAAAAACCGAAGTCGCAAAAACCAGAAGGTCCAATTTTGAAAGTCAGAATGTCCAGTTTTTATAGATAAGATGG
>JBNKGY010000421.1:0-666 GCA_050290065.1 Marinilabiliaceae bacterium | reverse complement strand
TTAGTGCTGAATTTATCCACTTCTCATGCTAGTTTAGAGCAATCATTAGTGGAACCTTCTGCTGTTTTTCCTTTGTTACAAGATGATTATACGATTATTCCTTGTGACAGAGAAGAGTTGTGTGATCATGCTTCACTTATATCTACAACACAACTAGTGCATGGACCTGATAATTCTATTCTTGATGATACACATGCTGAAGTTAGACATGTTCATTGCATTAATAGTGAGGAAGACGAGCTGCAAATAATATCTTCTTTAAATTGTTTAGGATATATCGAACTTGATTTATCTTATGATCTGAATTGTTTGGAGGAGAGATTACCTGAAGAATCTGGTTTGCAATGTTTTTCTCGATGTGTTTTTCATGCAATTGGCAAATATGATGATAGAGGAGAAATTCTCATGCATCGAGTTTACATGTGTTCTAATCTGAAATATCCCTTTGAGCTGCAACGAATTGAACAAATAATGGCATGTACTAACGTTAACAGTGGCTTGCCAAGTTTCTATAGAATTCTATTATTGCAGCAAGGACGGTCCATGAAAGGAGAGCATTTTTGGCCTTGTATCAAGCCACGGACGGCTTGTCATAAAGAACAGGAGGATGATGAGATCAAGGCTACACCAGGTGCAAACATTCGAGTGCCCCCATGGCCTCCACCT
>JBNKGY010000420.1:0-669 GCA_050290065.1 Marinilabiliaceae bacterium | reverse complement strand
GACAGTGCCAAGCCTCGGGCCAAATTTGGCCTGTGCACTATTCATCCTTTTATCAATTTCCAAATTCATTTTTTGATTAAATTTTAGGAAATTCATTTACATTTATAAAATTCATAATAAATAGAATAAAACTAAGAAAAAATATAAAGTAAATTTCCTTAGAATCATGTTTTGATGATCTTTGTAGTAAACCTGACCAAATCTATTTTTGTGCATTATTGTCTTATATAAAATCCCAAGAATTCAAATCTTGATGTAATTAATTTCAAAAATATATACAAAAAAATTAAATATTGAAACCTTGCATGCAAGTTCATGTTATATTCATTAGCTTGTACAAAATAACTCATAATTTATTCCTACTCAGATATTTAGTTATACTTTAATTTCTATTGCTGCAGTAAATAAATTGCAGAAAATTGATATTGCTTAAATAATTAATCATTTTTTCTGTAGTGCTTCCTTTTGCTTAGTAGAACATGTTTAAAATCATAGAGAATGATTAGAATCTTAAGAATCATGTTATTAATTTTCTAGTGCTTAGTGAAGTAGTAAATAAATAGAAAAAATATAAGTAGTAAAATAGCTTTTATAGGTTAATATGCTTAGTGCTTACTGTCTTGCATCATTTTTGCACTTGCATACCTTATGCATTGCACCATGTTGATC
>JBNKGY010000419.1:0-669 GCA_050290065.1 Marinilabiliaceae bacterium | reverse complement strand
ATCTTGTATTGTAAAGTCCTTGCATGTCTTGGTAACTGAACAGTTGTTGATCCAATAAAGATGTCACCAATATTTCTATTTCATTTTCCAACTCTATGAGTACCAATCGTACCTTCATGTGCTTTTCATCTACATTATTTTTCCTACAGCTTGCTCTGGTGCTCTTTGAAGGATGCCAATCTAAACTACATCCTTCATCCCCGAAGCTATAAATAATCGGCACCGGTATCGGCCACTTTTTTCAGCACCCAGAAATGACCATAATTTGCATCTGCGGTCAATAAATCGATGTGCTTCCCCTCGCTATCGTACAATCAATGTCATTAAGTTAAGAAGATTTACATTGCGTCCCTGCTGTTTTTCAGCACCTTAGGCTTTGTGCGTTTTCTGTACTTATCGACATCTCTGTGATATTTTCTATCAGGACGTAGCGGTGTTCGTCCTCGGTCGTCGGCAAAACCCACGCCGAGCCTTTACTGCCTTTTTTTTAGTTGAATTTTTAAAGGTTTAAAAAAAGCAGTAAATCCCTGCGGATGCTTCGTAAACTCCGCAGCTAGTCATGTTTTTTGCGCTCCTCCCTCTTCCTCACGGCAGCTCACTTGTGTTTAAAGCCTTTTCCGTCGTACCTCCTCCAAAAGCATTAAACCCAACCGCAGCCAGTATCAGGCT
>JBNKGY010000418.1:0-671 GCA_050290065.1 Marinilabiliaceae bacterium | reverse complement strand
GAATGAGTACGTCACCAAGTTCATCCAACTGTCTCGCAAGCGTAAGTTGGTGCGCCAGCATCAGTTAGGTAGTAGCTTTGCACCCTGTGTTGTTGCGTCTTCAGCTGGACCTGTGTTCTGTCCTGCACAACTGCAGTTTCAGCCAAGGCTGCAGGCAGCTGGACAAGGATTTTCCGCCCCACAGCGTCAAGTGATTCAATGCCCCAACAATCTCCAGACTGCTACTGCTGGGAATCAGAGTATTCAGAGGACCCAAGCTACCCAAGATCCGCTGCAAGCTGATCCTAGGTGCTACAACTGTGGAGACAAGGGACATTACACCAACTAATGCCCCAATCCATGCACCCATGCCAATCAGACTGCTACTACCACACCTGCCCCCACTAGTGAAGCTAACTCTGTTCCTGTTGCTGCCAAGCAGAACTATGTTCATGAGAAGGTCAATCATGTTGCTGTGGAGGAAGCCCAGGAAGCTCCAGACGTGGTCATTGGTATGTTTTTCATCAATGACATTTCTGCAGTTGTGCTGTTTGATTTTGGGGTATCGCATTATTTTATATCCACTGCATATATTGAGAAGCATAATCTACCCATAGCCCTGCTAAGGTGTCAAATGATAGTTAGTTCTCCGGGAGGAGATATGCCCGCAAGGCAGCTATGCCCAAAGGTGA
>JBNKGY010000417.1:0-674 GCA_050290065.1 Marinilabiliaceae bacterium | reverse complement strand
ATTCTTTCAAATTTGCATCAAATAAGACCTTTCAAAGAAACTTCAGAATTTCAACCACAAATCACATAGACTTAATATTAAGTGAAACTAGGTATAGAGGGGAGCACCTTGACCTAGTTTATTAAAATTTTCAAATTCTTTAAGTAAATTCAAATGCAAATTCAATTAAATTCAAAATTAAACCAAATAGAGCTCTTGAAAATTCAAATTGTTGAACTACAAATCCTTGGGAGTGAATTTTCCATGAAACTACATGTAATTAGAAGTTCTTTGGCCAAGTTTCACCTCTGAGATCTCCTAGTATTTTAAACAAATTTCAATTGAATTCAACTCATAGAAGTTTCTCTGAATTTTTAATTCAAAATTGATTTCAAATCTGGAGAAGTTTCTATAAGGAAACTTGTTCCTTATTTCAAACGATTCACAATTATATTTTATTTCAATTTTTTTACCTAGGGAAGGTCCTGTTTGAAGCAAATAAAGTTTGAACGGGCCTTGTTTTGAACTCAAATCCCTTTGAATTAATTTAAATCGGTTTGACTGATTTGAATCCGTTCAAACCCCACCACCGCTACTGTGCCTCAGGCCCCCACCAGTCAACCTCCCTCTTCCTCTCCCTCCCTTGTCCGAACAGGCGCCGACCACAAGAGGCCACCGTTGCTCACCCACCCACG
>JBNKGY010000416.1:0-674 GCA_050290065.1 Marinilabiliaceae bacterium | reverse complement strand
AAGAGAGTCATGCATCACTTATCATATAAGTAGTGGTGAAATTTGATCCACATAAGAAGAACGAGAATATCCAATTCTCCACATGTGATCCACGAGATGAACATTTTTGTTGCTTGAATCACCATGAATTTTTGTTCTTCAATATAGCTCAAATCTTGTTCCTAGAGTCACTTTCACTTAGACAAATTTGTTAGTCCCAAGAACCAAGGCTATGAAAGTTGACTTCCCCTCGACACATGTCAAGATTTGAATTACTTTTGGTTAGTCATGATTATTCAATGAAGAATAGTGGAGTGTTTACACCACAACTTGGTCGAAAGAATAATGTAAGAAAGATCACTACTAAGGAACAAGTAAAGCATAAACTTAGCTACTTGTGCTCATCCATCAATTTGCAAGCATCACTTGAATTTCTCCATGAATATTAGTTGCTTGCCTCCTTTCCTTCCTCATTTTCAAAGATTAAGTGTACCTATTAAGGTAAAACCCATTACTCAACAAAAGAGTCATTAAGAGCATCATATGGCAAAAGGAAATGAATTTAGACTAAAACTTGATATATGATTTCTTACTTTTCAAGGGAGAAGGAAAAAAGAGATAAATTAAATATAGGTCCAACAATAAGCAATTATCTTGTTCTTCAGATTGCATTGGGTTAATATTTGCATAAAGGT
>JBNKGY010000415.1:0-679 GCA_050290065.1 Marinilabiliaceae bacterium | reverse complement strand
CAACTCCAAAGAAGAATATTAATATTCACATGCACAAATTTATCATAAGTCAAATAAGCACATGTAAATATACTTAAAACATAATTAATTCTACACTACCATAGGTAGAGGTAGAACTAATTCAAACTGAATCATAAAAACTTATATCAACTCAAAATTATTCACTCTTGTAATCAAATTTTTCCGTTGGTTCCAATTTGATTAGCAAGAATAAACAATGTTTACTTAAAAAAATGGATGAACAAATAATATCTAATATAGTGTATAACACAGCGGAAGCTTAAATTTATGAACTTAATGAAATAGTGGCAAAATTACTGCACTTAAAACTTATTCATAATTCTTAATTAACTTAATTTCTGATCAAATTTAATCATTGGATTAAATTTAATCAAAAAAGAACACTAAAATCCTATAAAAATACAGAAAATTGCCACTAAATATATCTCAAAACTTAATCTCTAAAATTTACCCACAGCCTAATTTCTTAAACTTAATCTTAACTTAATTATGACAGTGACAATATTTTTCAGCATTTAATCTTAACCACAACTTAATTTAACTCAATTTTCCAATCAAATTTAATCATTGGATCAAATTTTATCAGAAAATTATCACTATTTTTTCTGAAAAATGCAGAAAATGCCATTGGCATAAAACGTAATTTATCCAGAATTTT
>JBNKGY010000414.1:0-680 GCA_050290065.1 Marinilabiliaceae bacterium | reverse complement strand
GTTTGCGACCAGCTATATTTCTCTCATGGGCTGCGTACACGTACTGATTTTATACAAGACAAGAACATTGCTGATTACCTTGCTTGTTCGTCGAGCTTGATCCGGCATAATTGATATTGAAATATTTTTATTTGATGAAATAGTTGCTCACTTATCGAGTCTATGAAGCAATTAATTATTGTGTTGCGTATCTACGGGCTCCCTTTGGCTTTTGCATATTTGTTTCTTTCATTTGGATAACTATTATATTTTTAATCAATTCACATACGGCTAATTAGGTGATTAAGGGAAACAATGCTTAGGCCTCATTTTGATTGAAGGAAATTTTGGAGGAAAAAAAGAATGAGCTCTCACCTCATTTTAAAATTCCTTCAATCAAAGGAACCCTTAATCAGTTTCCAACCGGCCGTATTTTTTTATAGGCTGTGTGAATAGCGTATATTTCAGTATGAGGGCAGCTATGTGTCAGCATTATTCATGTTTCATTTTTTACAAATATTATTTATTTATTATAATTTATTTTATCACTAGATATTTTTATCATAATATATTTATTTTACTATTTATATAAAAAATTAATAAGACAATCAATCAAACGTAGTTTGCAAAAAGTTAAAAATGACATTTTTTATAGGACGAAGATAGTAAGAAACATCAGCATCCCATTGGGAAGTGTGATT
>JBNKGY010000413.1:0-680 GCA_050290065.1 Marinilabiliaceae bacterium | reverse complement strand
GCATGCATATTCATATCATAATCCTTAGCTTGTACATAATTTCTCATATTTATTTCCAACTTAGAATACTTGTCAGGATTTAATTTCTGTACCTGTAGTAAATAAATGATAGGAAATTATTTATGCTTAGGAAAATAATCAATCTTGGTAGGATGCCTTATCCTGATGATTATAACCTGCATAAAATCAGAGAACTTAATTAGATTCATAACATGCATGTTATTAATTTTTCAATGCCTAGTTGCTTTATTAATAAATAGAAAATCTTAGAAATAATTTAGGAAAATAGCTTGTAAGGGTTAATCGGATTAATATGCTTTTGATCATGCATCATATTGTACTTTGCACCCCATGCATTTTACTATTTAATTTTGGCCATCTTTTGCAGATACGGGTAGATCACGTGGAGCTGAAGACGGAAAATCAAGCAGAGCAAATTCAATGGGTGTTCGGAGATTCACAAGCATCAAGTTGTGAGGAAGCTAATATTATTGTGATCAAGGCAAGCCCTAGTGCATCTAACCCTATCCTTAAGTTTTGTTTTTCTTGATATATTGTTATAATTCTTTATTGTGCATTAGGTAGTAGGAGTTGGATTGATACCCTAGTTGCATTAAGACTTCTTTCCTAACTATCCTTATTGGTCTTGTGACTAAAGATATGTTGTTAGCTATGACTAG
>JBNKGY010000412.1:0-681 GCA_050290065.1 Marinilabiliaceae bacterium | reverse complement strand
GTTTATATTTACAACAGATCAAGAGTTATGTGCATGTAAGCTAATGTGCCACATTATGTGTTGCGATCACTCTCTGGGCATTAAATAATTTTTAGATCAACTTAATTTGCTTTATATTTGGATATGTTTATATTTACAAGAAATTAAGAGTTATGCATACGCGAGCTAATGGACCATATTATGGGTTGCTATCATTCTCTGGGTCGGAAGGATATACTTAAATTCATTTATTGTTTCATGATCATATTTCTTATATATCTTTAGATATTTTTTTACTATTAATATCTTGTAATCACTAAGAGAGTGCAATAATGTGGTCATCTAAAATTTGATTATTTCTTATTTAAATTAAAATCAATGTGTGAATTTAAATAAATATAAAATCTTTTAAAATCTCACAACATCACGCGGGTTATTAACTAGTTATAGGAAAAGTAATCACTACCTAGGAAAGTAATCACTATATTTTAAAAAAATTAATCACTACCTAGCAAAGAAAGTAATCACTAGATACTAAAGAAAATAATGATTAGGTAGATACACAAATATTATTCTCTATAGTTTGAGGTCGGCTTACAGGGCCGTTGATCTAGGTAGTGTTTTGTTGGAGAGCCGCAACACCGAAACCGCTCCGTTCCAGTTTTTTGGAGTTCCGTGTTTGGCTGCCTTTTAGAGTTTGAG
>JBNKGY010000411.1:0-682 GCA_050290065.1 Marinilabiliaceae bacterium | reverse complement strand
CTCCCAGCCTTTATGTGCTCCCGTGCTCCTATATTAAAAAACTATATCAAAAAGTTTATGAAAAAATTAATAAAAAATATGAGTGGATAGTTAATATCATCTTCTATCAACTTACAAAGTTTTAGATTTAACCAATACATATATAAGGCATAACAAAAAAGACAAATTAGTGTCTAAACACTAACGAGTTTCAGGTCAGAAATAAACGGTTGTAACTCAGGATTTTCTTTTTTTATTGTACCTTACACAAGTATTTATTTCATCTCTAATTTTGCAAGATTGTAGATGATAGCATATATTATACATTCATAGTTTTGGTTAAAATTTTCACAATATCTATAAAGTTTTTTTATGTGGAAACATGGGATCATCTAATATGATTATGTATAACCCTGATTATTGATCCGTATCTTAAGCTATCTTTATAAGATAAGTGAAAAAATACAAGAGAATAATTCTTCATGAAAAAATCGACTCTTTATAATTTTTTATACATATTATATCTTGACTATATTTATTATAAGACTAATTTAAGATACTCTCTATTCACTTTTGAACCATCTCTTCTATTTAAAGAACTGTTTTATTGACTCAGGGTTGTACATGTCCAAAGAAAGAAACTTCTTCATGTCATTTTGGCTATAACGGTTGAACCCCAACAATATGTCCAATTATATCATGT
>JBNKGY010000410.1:0-684 GCA_050290065.1 Marinilabiliaceae bacterium | reverse complement strand
TCACTCAAGGAAATGTGGTATTTAGCTTCACCGAGACATGATGCTCTTAAGTTAATTGAGCACTCCATTATATAGTCAAACCAGTGCGGTGTCATGGGTCCATATGTGTGACGTGACTCATATCTAAAATGATGAAGAGCATTTTGTTTAAATGGTTAGAGCACTTAGTTGATAAGGAAATGTGTACAGGACATTATGTATAAAAGTTATCTTAATGGTCTTACTTAAGATGTTTTCCCTGCTTTAAGATCCATTAAGATATGTCCAAATAAAGGAATAAATTAATGTTGAGTTTATATAATCGCTCTAGCACATTTACACCATGAAAGGACAATAGGTTTTAAGTCCTTTATGGTTGTATTGACCGGGATTTTGGCAAAATGAATTCAGGACATGGACCCCTGAATAGAACCATCTAACATTATGAGAACAATGCTAGAGGGGCTATGTGTTTGCGAATGAAGAAATTAAGTAACAATAAGAATAAGTCACTAAGATGCTTAGACTGAAAGTCGTGCAGATAATAAAGGATCCATATAATTTACTCTGCACTCTTATAAAAATCATCAAATAATTTTGTTAGACATTATGATTTTTCCATAAGTTATCATTGTTCAAATAAGACTGTTATGAAGTATTAACGAAATTCATCCCGAATTTTATTACAAGAGTGTAAAATTCATT
>JBNKGY010000409.1:0-683 GCA_050290065.1 Marinilabiliaceae bacterium | reverse complement strand
ATATCAAGAGAATTATATATATTTAAAATAATAATTATTTATAAAAAAATCATATAATTTATAGATAATGAAAAAATAGAGGAATGTCATGTGGCAGATGATGATGTATACACACTGTATGTCTAATTATTATTTATGTGTTTTTTAAAAATTTATAGATAAATATTAGAGAAAATTGATAAAAAGATGATGATGTGGACATCCTATATGTTAAGAGATATATTATAAAGATTTATGGTGGATTAGAAATGTGATGTGACATATAATGATATGTACACACCGTATATATTAAGAGAATTATATTTAAGAATCCTTAGTGGATCGTCTCTATATAGTTATTGTAACATCTCAGATGTTAACCACGTTGTTTGCACCTTAATAAGCCTTCAATCAAATTGAAATTCTCAAATTCCATGTAAATTCTATTCAGATTCAAATCCAATTCAAGTCCAAATCTCTTTTTGAGTTTTTATTCAAAATTGGCTGCGATCCAGTCCAAGTGATCAGTATGAAAGTTGCTCCAAATAATATAATCTACCTCTTGGCAAAGTTTCAGATTTTTCTGAGGAACCTAGCCATTTTTCTGATTTTATTTCCTTTCTGTGTCATTGGAAAGGTTAATCAAAAATCAAAAATCTAATTCTTTTCCTTAATGGGCAAAACCCACAGCCTGACCCGCCTCG
>JBNKGY010000408.1:0-688 GCA_050290065.1 Marinilabiliaceae bacterium | reverse complement strand
TAATTACTTTTAAATATTAGGATACCATGAAAAAGATATTAATTAATAAATCATTAGCATTTTTTATACCTTTAATTGCAATTACCTTTTTATTTTTATACATTAGTTATAATTTTTCAATGGACAATTATACTAAGCTTGAAACAAAACAAAATAGTAAAAATATTGATAATTTTATCTATAAATTTGATAATTATCTTGTACTCCCTCCATCCCAAAATATTTGAAGTTTGACTTTTTTTATCACAACTTTGACAACTCATTTTATTAAAAATATTTTAAAAGGCTATACATTTATTAGTTGATGAAAAAAATTACAACTGATTTTAAATCTTGAAAGAATAAGTAGTTTAGTAAAATTTTGAATACATTATTTTTAGTATAAAAAAAGTCTAAATCTTGCTCCAAATTGTTTTTTAAATAAAAAATAAAAATATCAGTTTAGGTGGGATTGATTTGAATCGTTAGATTGCCTTTGTATGGTTAGAGTGAATTGGGCCTCATCAGAGAACGTTCTGGGCTCAATCATTTTTATTGTTTAATGTTTTTCTTTTTTATTTTATTGCATCATTGTGAAGTAACACATATAAATAATTATCTTATATACACTAAATTATTTTTATATTTAATATATTATGGATAGATTGTCTTGTAGAAGTTTCAAAAAATTTGGAACTGATTTTTTTTC
>JBNKGY010000407.1:0-688 GCA_050290065.1 Marinilabiliaceae bacterium | reverse complement strand
AATCTAGGCCGTCCATCATATCGACGATTCACAGTGTCACCAAGTGGGATGAGCTCAAATGGGCCGCAAGGACTAAATAAAATTGGCCCATAATAGAATAATGTAGCCCAACATTAGAATTCCTTTCACATTTTTAAAATTTTAATATCCAACAATTTATGTAACAAATAGTTTGTAGTGAACATAAAAAATATTTGTAAAATATAAATAAAAATATTAAGCGGCTATTAAAACATGTTATTTAACAAACATCAAAATTATGATAATTTGTAAATAAGAGAACTTTTACTTCGTAGACAATTTTGATTTTCCATTACACCTAATTTTTTAACTATAACAATTGAAACTTCTACAATTCCATGCCACCACAAATTATCTAAAATAAACTATTACTTGATCTAAAATATATTATTAATGTTTCATCCAATGATCAAAAATTAAATTCAAGAAATTGATTAAATCCTAGCCCACGCTAATGCGGGTAGGCTTACTAGTTTCTTAATAGTACAACAGAAACCTGTAAAAAGAATATTAAGGAAAACTCAATGTGATCCTGCTTCTCATTATGGCCACACAATGACATCCCCTTAGGTTAAAATAGTTACTTATTCAAATCAAGATACACTCTCCCCTTCAATAAATTCTAAGATACAACAACAAAAAATATGGGTGAAGGCAGGGTTTCCTA
>JBNKGY010000406.1:0-690 GCA_050290065.1 Marinilabiliaceae bacterium | reverse complement strand
GGTATGGAATGAAGAGAGATGTTGTCCTTTGTGACACCCGTCAGAGAGTCAAGGCCGAGCATCAATGACCCGCTGGATTGTTGCAACCATTGCCAATACCTCAGTGGAAGTGGGAAGAATTTGCTACAGATTTTATTGTGGGATTAACTAGGACTCAGTCAAGATATGATTCTATTTGGATAATTGTGGACCGACTGACCAAGGTAGCTCACTTCATACCTATCAAGATGGTCTACACCGGACCGCAACTAGCAGAGTTGTATAGTTCTAGGATAGTTTGTTTGCATTAAGTTTCCAACTGGATTGTGTCCGCTAGAAGAACCCAAGTTATTTTGAAGTTCTGGGATAGATTACCCGAAACTATGGATATTTGCTCAAACTTTAGTTCTGCTTCTCAACCCTAGACCGATGGACAACCGAGAGAGTAAATTAGATTCCTGATGTTATGCTACGAGCTTGTGCTCAGCAGTATGAAATAAGTTGGAATAAGAATCTACCGTATTCTGAGTTTTCTAGAATAAATGAAGAGAGTTTGAAGATGGCACCGTTTGAGATGCTATATGGTCATAGGTGCTGAAATTTGTTGGTTTGGAATGAGACTAGAGAACGGAAGGTTTTTGGACCCCGACATATTACAAGAAGCTGAGAGACAAGTTCATATGGTGAGAGAGAACTTGTTCCGCGGTCAAG
>JBNKGY010000405.1:0-691 GCA_050290065.1 Marinilabiliaceae bacterium | reverse complement strand
TAGGGGTGGCGTGGTTATAGATGGATTATTACGGAACGTGGGAGATCTCTTGTTTCAAAGGTTGGCAACCTTAAACGGGCTGATATAAGTATAGCGAAGTTCAGTTTGGGACCAAGAGAAGTCGGAGGAGCCCATAGTACCTGTGATTGTAGCGACAACATAACGCTGCATAGGAAAGGGGCTCTACTTTAGAGAAGCGAATATGGAATTTATACTTTCGGTACTGGCATTGTCCTATTTGGCTGAATTTAATAGTAGTTTATTCTAAATGTCGCTATATGTTTGTTCAAATACGAAAGGAAGGTACGGGTGATTCAGAGAGCCAATGAAATTATATCGGTACTAGGTAGGTTTGTATGAATATCAAACAAAGAACTCTATCGGTAAGCCGTATGAGGGAATTGAAAATCATGAACACCATATAGAAGATAATAATACGAGAATAAAACTTCATGTACGGTTTGATGAAGGGGGCGCTGATAGTCTATTAATTATTGTTATTTTAGTCTCAATAATTAAAGTAGGCTATCAGGCTCTACTCTACGCGCAATACGAAGATTTGCATGTGGTTCAAAAGTGATGTATATTTACATCATGAATTAAAGTTTTATGTTATGCCAAGACAAAGTATATCTTTCTCAAAACCAAATGATGAATGGTTGAAAGCGCAAGTGGATAGCGAGGAGTACTC
>JBNKGY010000404.1:0-693 GCA_050290065.1 Marinilabiliaceae bacterium | reverse complement strand
GTTCACATCGTCATGATCTTCTTCGACACCGACAGGGACCTCCCTCTCTAAATATGAATCTCTCATCTCAGTTTCATTAAGTCCTTCCTCTCCATGTTTATTCTAACATCGATAATCCTTCATAAATCCATGCTTGATCAAATGTGATCTCAACACATCATTTATATGATATGTCTTCTCATTCTTGCAATGTTTGCAAGGACAATAAAGATTCCCTCTAACGTTGTCCAACATATCTTTCTTCGCAAAATTGATAAATGCATCTAACCCTTTCATATACTCATTGCAAAGGCGCGACCCATACATCCAACTTTGATCTGACGACATCTACATATAAAATAACAAATTATGTGTTGGATGAGATAGATCTAACGAGTTCATTCAATTTTTTACTACAAGTGCTACACCATCTAACTCTAAACTTGAAAAAAAGAGCTACATCAAAGAAATTATAGTCCAATGATAGTCAAGATCTATAGAGAAAGGGGCAAAAACAAAAAGAGTAGGGGAGGAGAGGACTAACCCTTACAAGAATTATACTTTGTCACCACAAGAATTTTAGAGGGGCACATCCAAAAAAGGAAAGAAATGGTAAGAACAGGGCAAGATCGGGCGCCGCCATTGCTCAACCCTACCTCGGAACACACTTTATAAGGGGGATACGAAACGGAGATGCACCATTCTAATGCTCGT
>JBNKGY010000403.1:0-697 GCA_050290065.1 Marinilabiliaceae bacterium | reverse complement strand
TACTGGTTGTAACGAGCCCAGATGAAGAGAGTACTATCTCCTTATCAATACTTTTAGTATTCAATTTACCTTTTAAGGAATCTACGCGTTGAGTTAACCTCGTAACCTCTTCTTTAATATATTCACTATTTTGATTATATAGGGTTTGTTTTGCTTTACTTTCATCTAGAAAATTCAAGATTAAATTTAGTTTATTGTTTAACAATGTATATTGATGTTCAAGTTGCTTATGTTCTTTATAAAGATTTTCAAATTTTAATTCTAAGTCGTCTTGTCTCTTTCCCCAATTTATGTAAAAATTTTGTATTAAATCAACAATTAAATTTAACTGACTATTCGATGAGTGCCAACTATGGTCTTCTGTCGAGTTTAATCTACACCTTATTTTTATATTTTCTTTAGTATTTATAGACTTACATGTGGAAATTTCTAAATTTAAATATTTTAGCTTTTCAATGATGACCAGGCTCTGATACCACTATTCATAGCTTTATCACTACACGATTATTTGGCAAAATTCTTTGATATGCAAAGTTACTATTCAAATTCATGTCACTATTCAAAATATACTGTGCTATTAATTTCTACAGTACCAGCTATAGCAGCGACCTAGTTACAGTGCCATTTTTTCTTTTTTCTTTTCTTTTCGTAGGATCCTTGGTGGTTGGTGAAACCAGAATATGTTGGCCGGTGGTTT
>JBNKGY010000402.1:0-699 GCA_050290065.1 Marinilabiliaceae bacterium | reverse complement strand
TTCGTTTTGGGTTAAGGATGCAAGTTTCTTAAGAATGAGATTATTATCGCTAGGGTATTCATTCCCTAAAAGTTGGTTAGAACCGCTTAATGTGCAAAGTGTAAACTTGAGTGTGTCGGGAACCAACCTGTTCACTATTCATAACTACTGGCATGACCCAGAATTAGGTAACGAGTTGTCGTATCCAATAATGAAATCGTTAACTATTGGACTGCAGGTTAAAATATAAATAAAAAAATCAATAGCGACAATAAGTTGAGAACGAAAGGATTAGACAAATATTCATACAAATAGTGTATTGGCAACTTGTCCAAATCAAAGTACTTTTAAAATAAATTACATTCGGATGGGGAGAGGCCTAGTGGCATTGGTGGATAATTTCACGGAAAGAGGCAATGGTAGTTGGTCTTTTGTCAGAAATAAACTGAAATAAATATTAAAATACCAGATTATTGGATTATCATAATCTAGACCTCTAGATTATATAATTTAGATTATATAATTTAACTAGTAATTCAAATTATATAATCTGGCTGGATTATAATCTGAAACGCCCAAGATACTTTTATTGTACTTTTTAACAAGAGAATATGACAAGGTCTTTCTTGCTGGAGAATGGATTACAATATCCCATAGCAGGTCAACCTCAGCATCTAGATGCAATTAACCCATCAGACAGTAATATGATCCCGGTTTATC
>JBNKGY010000401.1:0-703 GCA_050290065.1 Marinilabiliaceae bacterium | reverse complement strand
AAAATGCAATACCAAAATAATGTAAATACACACTTGTAATAATCTTAAATTTATTTACTACATAACATTGGTTACTAATCCATCTATTTACTAATTAATCCAGTATTTACTCATATTTTTTTAACTAATCCATCTATTTATTAACTAAGTTAGATATTTTACTAAGCCTAAACAAAAATCTAAATACACTAAAAATAATCTAAATACAATAACTAAATAATCTAATTAACTAATCAATCAATTTAAATAATCTAAATGCAATCCATATTATCTACCTAACATTCAAATAGAATTTAGTACAAGCCTAACATTCAAATCTACCTAAAATTAACTAAATAAATAGAATTTAGTTCCAATTAACATTGAAATTCATACCTAACATTCAAATTTAACATTGAAATCTAACATTCAAAATAAGATTCAAACCTAACATGCGCATCTAACATTCAAATTAAGATTCAAATGTAACATTCAAATCTAACTTTCAAACATAAATAGAATTTAGTTTAAACCTAAATAAATGGATTTAGTTGAAACCTAAATAAATGAATTTTCATTCAAACCTAAATATAAGCCACATATATTCCTCGATGGCATAGCCTCACTGACGAATATATGGGGCTGGTCAAAGTGAAACCGGACGACCCATATATTCATCGGTTCCCATACCCAACCGACGAATATAAAGTTATATTTCCCGGTT
>JBNKGY010000400.1:0-706 GCA_050290065.1 Marinilabiliaceae bacterium | reverse complement strand
TATACCGGTCTCGTAAACACTAAAAAGGAAGTGTACAATGCCATATATGGAACCTAATCATATTACTACTATTCTGTCATATATCCTACCTAAATTACCTAGTTATGGGCGATAATAATTATATCGTATATAAAACGCATATGTAAAGTAATATATTGTTGCCCTACATATAATGGTTCATTTTCCTGACTTTTTAAAGGACAATCCATGTAAAGGATTGTGTTTCCATACAGGATGTCCGTCGAGAACAATGAGCGTCAACAAAGCGCGGCGAAAATGGTAACAAAACCTTCTCTCCTCAATAAAACAATTAGCAAGGTCCTACATTTGATATCCCTAAGCATTACCTGCTTAAAGAAATATGCGAGTCCTATATATTCGCCCTACGTCGAATATATCTGATATGATCAAATTAAACCGTTCTGAGTTTTATAAAATGTGCAGATTCCAGAAGCGTGGTGCAATAAGTGATATACAATATGTCCAACTTATGCAGACATGTGTCACAAATTTACATCACCACATTACTAAAGATGTCTAAGAACAGAAATGCAATTTAATGATACACTACAACTCGATAAAATAAAAATGACCAAACGGTTGACAAACAATATATCAATACTATAAAATGCATCAAGTTCCAAGGACGTCGGTATACACAAGATTTCGAGGGCTATTGGCTTTGGGATCAACATCCTTGCTGGTT
>JBNKGY010000399.1:0-706 GCA_050290065.1 Marinilabiliaceae bacterium | reverse complement strand
AACGGTAAACTACCACGAGATAGGGTTAACAAGGATAAGCAAGGTTAATTTTAATGCAGCTACGGTATCATACAAGTCCTATAATTTAATGCACAATCATATTAGAACATAAAACAAAGATTCAAAGGTAAAAGACAATGATCATTGGTTAAATCCACCGGGACTTGCCTTGATAGAAAGCAATGTTAGTATTCCTCAAAACTTTGTGCTTGTGGACCACCCAACATCACGGACTTGTTCCTCTTGGATATCTGATTCTGGCTCTGCAAAAACGCGATCTAGCGAATACATAAAATGAGTCGAATTTGGATGCAGTACACAATATGAGTTCATGTACCGGAAATATGTAAACAGTGCTAATTAAGTATACACTTCTATATATAGTATTTTTATAAATTTTCCTTGGATTTTTATATTGGTTTACAATTAAGTTGACACTTAAAATTTAATAGCATGAGATTTAAAGAGTTTCTAAGCATTTCCTATTTTATGCAGGTTCAGGAGTCCAAGATGTACCCTCAAACCAAAAATGGGCATTTTTCACTGCATGGGATTATTTTTAATGATTTAATGAATGTACAACAAAGATTAATTCATAACTCTAATTCTGCTCAGTGAAAATTAGTGAACTATTTTGTATGAGCTTAAGAACAGTAACCAAGTGGGCATGCAAAGTATCAATATTCTCCCAGGTGTGGATATTTTT
>JBNKGY010000398.1:0-708 GCA_050290065.1 Marinilabiliaceae bacterium | reverse complement strand
CACGAGGAGGAGTTCGCTTGGGGGCAGAACAACAGCAAGCCTTTGACAAGATCAAGAAATAATTGGTGACACCTCTCATGTTACGAGCTCCAAAGGCTGGGAACCCATTCAAGATGTACATTGCCGCACAAGAACAGGTTATCAGAGCTGTTTTACTACAAGAAGAAGATGGCAAGGAGTTTCCAGTAGCATACGTGATTTGGGTAGGAAAAGCATTAGAAGAGATAGAGAAGGGAATGGTAAAGATAGCTAAGGCATATAATAAACGTGTCATGGAAAAATTGTTTCAAGATGGAGATTTAGTATGGAAAATGATTTTACTATTAGGAACTCAAAGTGATAAGTTTGGTAAGTGGTCACCTAGTTGGGAAGGGTCGTTTAGAGTTATCCGGGTTGTGCCGGGTAATGCTTACTTCATGGAGAACCTTGAAGGACATACCTTGCCAAAAACATTAAATGGAAAGTATTTAAAATGATACTATCCTAGCATGTGGCAAGACCGATAAGAAGATTATCGTGTTAAGGAGGATTAGTGGAGCAAAAGGTATGAACGGTTAAAGTAATCGTTCGGGTTAAGGATGGAAGAATGGTTTAATATAAATTGTTTTTTTGTTTTCGTCGCATGTTTCTTGCTTTTTATGTGCAGGTTACGCAAGAAAAAGGGGGCCATATGTTACACCACAAAAAGTGACACGGTGATGAAGACTA
>JBNKGY010000397.1:0-708 GCA_050290065.1 Marinilabiliaceae bacterium | reverse complement strand
TGATATCCATTAAAATTTCATTTTCACCATTGAGTCCTACGCGATGAGATGAATAAAACTATATCTCACTTGCATGTATTTTTTAAAAAATAACTCATCATTGCTTTAAGTCAACGGTGATAATAAAAGGAGAATGGATGGAGTATATGGCACTTGTGTTGCTTAACTATGGGGAAAGTGTGGTCAATCTACTCTAACTATATAGATAAGACTCACTAAGGGTCATTTAAGCCAATTCTCTTAGAATGCAATGTGTCCACACCAGCATCCAATTATATCATACCACGCCAGCATCCGTTCAAATCATCTGCCATATTATTTCATATAATAACAAAATTTAAAATGATTTATCTCACTCATATGATATCTATTTAAAATTCCATTTTCACTGTTGTATTCTATGTGATGAGATGAATAAAACTAGAACTTACTTGCATATATTTAAAAATATTTAACTCATCATTACTTTAAATCTTCACCGCTCATTTGTAGCAGTTAAATTGACCGCGTGAATTTTCTAAAATTTTTGGCCCAGTAAAATTCGTGACAGCCCAACTGACATTGTATCCTCCCTTTCCCCTCCTTGGTGCCGCCTCTCCTCCGCCAGCCATCGCCACGCTGCTGCGCTGTGTCGTGCTTCCTTCCCATTGAGCCAAGATGAGCTCACTGTCTCCGCTTTATCTTCCGGCAACACTTCATCCTGTCGTC
>JBNKGY010000396.1:0-711 GCA_050290065.1 Marinilabiliaceae bacterium | reverse complement strand
CATGGCTAATCCAAAATCCTCTAGTAAATTAATAGCAAAAGAAAAGTTTGTTTTTTCTTAATATCAGCACTTATCATGTAAATTAGACTCCGAGGAGAAAGAAAAAAACAATGATCTCTTTGGACAATAGCTTTGTGTGCCACACATTTAGGGTCCGTTTGGCACTGTTTCACTTCACAAAATTCTGCTCAGCTTTAAAAATGATCTACCAAACATCATTAGCTTCATCAGCTCAACTAAAAAAAAAGATAAAATTAGCTTCAACTTTACTGTTTTTATAAAGCAGCAAAATAGTTACTTCAAAAATAAACATTTTAAGCTTTAAAATTACCAAAATATTTCAAAGATAAAAAAATTAAAATTCATAAAAAAAAATCATATGAAAAAATAACTTTTACAAAAAAAGAAATTGCATCTTTAATGTCAAATTCATTTTTATGTTGTTTTTCTAGATCTTCAATTGAACAGTAAAATTTTTTAATTAAAATTAAAAAGAAATTGGATTTTGACGGTTGAGGTAGGATTGAAGTATTATCGCAGCACTGATTTTATCAATATTTTCTTTTTTCTGTCTAATACAAAAGGTGACAACCAAATCAGGATAAAACTTTACTATTAGTAGACTTTAACTGTGGACTAAGAACATTAGTGCACAAACCTCTGAAAATGTTCCTGTCAACTTATTCAGCAATGTTGACTTCCCGACTGAAG
>JBNKGY010000395.1:0-711 GCA_050290065.1 Marinilabiliaceae bacterium | reverse complement strand
GCTCACTGCAACTACTTGCCAGATGTACATCTAACTGGAGAAGAGTCCAACACCCAAATGTTACATGATCTATCATTGCTCAACATCACCCTAACACCTACATTGAGGGATGAGATCATAGCGGCTTGGAAGAATAATGAAGGCATGGGTCATATCAAGTGAAGAATGCAAGAAGGTGACCCGAAGGTCGATTGTTTCTGCAAGAATGTAGAAGGGACCTTACGGTTCAAGGAAAGATTGGTTGTTCCCAAGAAAGAAGCTTTGAAGAAAAAGATTTTGGATGAAGCACATACATCGAGGTACTCCATTCATCCTGGGAGCATTAAGATGTATCATGACCTGAGGCAGCAGTTTTGGTGGACAAGAATGAAGTGTGAGACAGCTCGCTATGTTTCTGAATATGATACATGCCGGAAGGTCAAGGTCGACTATATGAAGCCTAGAGGGCTATTGCAACCGCTGAGTATTTCAGAATGGAAGTGGGACGATATAAGCATGGATTTCTTTATGGGTTTACCAATGACAACCCACAAGTTTGATTCGATTTGGGTGATCATAGATCAACTCTCCAAATATGCCCACTTCATACCAGTGAACACAAACTAGAAAGTGCAAAAGTATGTGGAAATCAACATACCTCGCTTGTTATGCTTGCACGAAGTTCCAAAAAGAATAATCTCTGATCGGGGTTTGCAGTTTGTCACTCGCTTT
>JBNKGY010000394.1:0-713 GCA_050290065.1 Marinilabiliaceae bacterium | reverse complement strand
CCCTTAATCATCGAGTGAAACGCTTACGCAAATATGTTCTATCTTTTGAAGCACCTTTTGCTTCTCATCCTTGTAATCTTTAAACTAAAGTGTAATGACTTAATTTTTAATGAAATTATGGTTTTGAATGCTTTGTATATATGTTTCCATGCATTCTCACTTCGTCGGGAATCACCCAATCTGGATCCTGAAAGACGGACCCCTCATTTCTGAGGTGGTTCTATCACAACCAACAAAACAATTAGACTTTTGTTTTAGGTACCCAAGTTTGGTTGGGTCCTCTCAAGTTAGTGACAAGACAGTTGGGCACCCATACACAAGCCATTAACCTATTGTGATGTGGCCCAACATGTAAAGTAATAATTTTTCCAATATTATTTCTCATAAGTACATTAGAAGCATCAAAATTATAATATGATATATGAGAAACATGAGAAGCATTAGCATAAGAATAAGAGACATTGTTAGTGGTCTTGATGCTTTTCTTCTTCTCTTGTTGGACATTGGCCTTGGTGAATTTGATGAATTCTTGACCTTTAGTGTTCACCCAAGAGTTGTGCTTATCATCATTTTTATAGTCAATTCCATTCTTGATATGTGACCTCCTTGCATTCAAGAATACACTAATTGCATATTCTACTTTCTCATCCTTCTCATTTTGAACTTGTTTCTTTAAAGGTTGAGAATCAATCTTTGGTGCGGTTTTTTCCTTC
>JBNKGY010000393.1:0-716 GCA_050290065.1 Marinilabiliaceae bacterium | reverse complement strand
CCTCTCCTACTTAGCCTCTTTTTGAAAATTATTCGGAGAGATAAAAATGATAACTAGGTTCCTCAATCTTAGGCACTCAGGCACTCTTTTGGTATGTGTTTCCTCACCTTGGCTCAAAAAGATATTTCTTTTTCTTCCTATCATCTAAATGATAAATATGTGGAGCTCAAGCATAAGAAAAGAATGCAACTCAAGTCAAGTATATTGCCAAGCTAAGAGATGGTTCCAAAAGAGTTGAGAAAATTTTCAAAACAATTTAGAGAAAGGGTTAAGATGGAAAGGGAATGGACTCATGCAAAAAGATTTGAAGTTGAAATGTGTTTCTCCTCTCTAAAGATATTCATCCTTGTATTATGAGAGACTTTTGAAAATCTTTTCTTTCTCTCTTTTTTTCAAGGATCCTTCTTTTGCTGGGGAGAGATTCCACTCATTGGAATTTTCTAGGAGAATCACTTGGTAAATAGGATTAATGTTGTGACAAGGAATGATAAGGGTTTGATATGGAGTTTGTAAAATGCTTGGTGGATTATGCCTTCTTTGATTAGAATAGGGCATTACCAAGCATGAGTGAATGAAGGCTAGAAAACAAAATTTAATGAATGAATAATCAACCGGGATTTTACCACAAACTCTAGAGAATTAACAGTTGTAAAAACTCAAAAAAGTGTAAGCATGGTAAAGTAAATCTTTTCATTCATATTTGGCTCTGGGTGGTG
>JBNKGY010000392.1:0-717 GCA_050290065.1 Marinilabiliaceae bacterium | reverse complement strand
ACACTTGAGAGAACCACACACTACGCATGGAGGGGTCAAAACAGCATAGCACGAAGCATGATCAAGTCTGTACTTAAGATCTTTAATCTCAATGGCAACAACCTCCAAATTAGATCTATGCAAAGGACAACTCGTGCAAGCACCAAGTAGTGTGGAATGAGCTTTGAGCTCTCTGGGTTCCAGCCTTGCACTATCAAGCAGACTTGCAACATGAGAATTGAAGAGCCACAGCTCAACATAGTTCAACATGATCATTTTGCAATTATCACATGGTTTAGCACTCAGATCATCATGCACTGATCGAAGAGAACCAATTTCGGAAAAAAGAACTTTCAAGCTAAAGATTCAACTTCTTGTTTTCATGAAAAATCTTGCAAAGAAACTTTTCTTGGTGGCACAAAGCATTCTCAAGCTCAGCAACTCTTAAGGAAAGACTCTCAAAAGATAGATCATCACTTACATCAGAGTCGGAGTCATTCTTTGAAGATTTGCCAATAAGGCACAACCCGGTGAAGTCGCCTTTCTTGCACTTGATCTTCTCATCCTCTTCTGAGCTAGAAGAGTTTTTACTCGAGAAGTCAAAGTTGCTTAAGGCAGCACACGCTCAGGACATGATCTTCTGTAACTTCTTTTTCTTCTTCTTGTCTCCGAAGCGATTCTTCTTCTTGTTGTCGCCCTTGTTGCTGGAGTTGTTCCGGTTGGTGTAGTCATACTTGT
>JBNKGY010000391.1:0-718 GCA_050290065.1 Marinilabiliaceae bacterium | reverse complement strand
ATAGAACATGTTTGCAGAAGCGTTTCACTCGACGATCAAGGACATTCACCTCGCCCTAGAGGTGAAGACCTCCTTCGGCAACTCTACGCCTGCGACGGGCTTCAGTACAAAATTCAGCACATAGAAGCCTGGACTTCCCACTGACAGTCGTCAACGGCTTCACCGAAAAAGAGAGAAGAGGAGGAGGAGGAACCTGCACACAAAAGTTACAAAGCAAAGCTTGAGCGACTACGCTCAGCTAGTCTGACCCGACATGACCAAGCGGTCAACTTCTACACATGCCAAGGCTTCAAGTGGTAAATGATTCATAATCCTACAACAACAGGCTTTAAACACTTTTAATCAAGTTTTAGCCATGTTCAAAGTAATTAGAATACTATGTTTGGCTCTTATATTAAGCATGCAAGTGTAACCAAATCAATATTTGATATAAGTATTTAATATTATCAATATCCATCTCATAATCATATGAATCATAAATGAAGTTTAATTACTATGTTTCGACATAGGGATCAAGCCATCACCCATATCCGAAAGTGCCGCAGAGATTCAAATTAGTATACACCTTACAAGGAAAAAAATCTGATAACACAATGTACGCACGGTCTCTCGGACCTTACATACGGCTACCTTTCACTAAGTCCCTCTGAGGTGGAAATCACTACTCTATACTCAGAATGAAATCTTGGTTCCACAGTGATTGATCGGCCTAGCTGTC
>JBNKGY010000390.1:0-723 GCA_050290065.1 Marinilabiliaceae bacterium | reverse complement strand
AACGCACATGACGTGTATGACCTCTGATTTGAATGTTCTTTATATGCATGAAAAGATAAAAATATAATCTTTCCAACGCAATAGGTCTCATGATTAACTAAAATAAGAGTCGCCCGCAATCATCAAAACAAAATTATTTTTCAGTATCCACAGAAATGCAATATTTTCTTTCCATAAAATATCAAGTCTAGCTCCCGCGTGGACCCACAAACATGAGATAATTCCCTTCCATAATACATTGATGATAAATCATTCAATCACGTATATTTTCTTGTCATGTTTATGTCCAATTAATAAATTATTACGTTCCATAATTTTGTCAACGTCAATCCCTTTACGGCTATAAAAATTGATTCATGTTGTATAATCAAAAACATATTTGTTGAGACCTCAGTCAGAAAGGTATTGCATTCGATGTTATGCATGTATGTGATCCCTCGAAGTTTTGATTGCTTGCCAATCTTTAATATTGTTCTCTATTGTACATTATCCAGAGACATTATTCGCCAGTATTAAGAGCACCTCTATAGGGGACTAGCTATTACCTGATCGAAGAAGGTATTGTACCTATCATTGGTGTTAACATGTTTTCAATTTGTTAACGTGTTTTCTTCTTCTGTTTTTCTTCATCGGTGTTAAAGCTATATGTTAAGAATGGATGAATCGAAATCGAAAACCAATGTAAAAAGATGTGAAGAGTGCGTTGTAATTCGCTACATTCCC
>JBNKGY010000389.1:0-727 GCA_050290065.1 Marinilabiliaceae bacterium | reverse complement strand
GTCCCACATGTCTGATTGGCACCGAAATATAATCACATGTCACCTTGGCCCACGCATTGGGTTGGCCCACATGTCAGCTTGAGCTGAATTTTGTTTTTTCAAATAAAATTCAAAATGCTAATGGACCCACTTATTGTTTCTTGCTTATGTGGCATGAATATATCATGTTGGTCCCACATGTCAGATGGGCACCGAAATATAATCACATGTCACCTTAGCCCACGCGCTGGGTTGGCCCACATGTCAGCTTGAGCTGAATTTTGTTTTTTAAATAAAATTCAAAATGCTAAAAATGGAAGTTGAACCCACAACCTCAAGGTTACAGGAAGTGATTACCACTGGGTTACTACTTCAATATTGTTATAGGTGTGAGTTATTATTGTTTTGTATTAGGCTTTAGGTACTGATTCTGTCCAGTCAGTATGATAGTCAGACCCACCTATCAAGTCCAGTCAGCATGGCCTAACTTGTCATGTACAGTCAGCATGGCCCCGCTTGTCTGATCCAGGCGCATTGATTTTTTTTAAATACGAATGCAGCAAAATGGGGTTGAACCCACAACCTCATAGACACCTTAAAGCATATCCACTAGGCTACTACTTTAGTTTTGTTATTGGTATGAGTTATTGTTTTTTAGCTTTATCCAGATTATCATCCATAAAAATAAGCGTGTCATCTGCATATTGTAGAATTGACAACCCGTCATCTACTAAATGTGGAACCACCC
>JBNKGY010000388.1:0-727 GCA_050290065.1 Marinilabiliaceae bacterium | reverse complement strand
TGTTGGTGGCTTGGTGCACGGTGCTGCTCCTGGACTCCATATTTGCGGTTGGAGAGGTTAAAATTTGGAGGAATCTAGCATTCTAAAGAACTCCAAGGTTAGTTGAATTATCTCTCTTTTACTCAACCTATATTTGCATGATATATTGCTCTTAGTAGAGATTAGGGGGTGTTCTTTCCTCCTTCCTAGGAACTTGCAAGAACTAGGTTATTTCTTAATGGTGATTGAGTGTTTTAGATAGATAGAACTTAAGTAGAGTTCTAGTATTACATAAAGACATATATTTATCTATAATTAGATTCATGTAGAAGACAAAACATTGTATTCTTAATTTTTAACCATTAATTGAAGGTGAAAATATCATTTAAAATAATATAAGTAATGTAATCTCTATTTTACTCAAGTCATTAGAAAATAAAATCAATTTTTTTATAGTGATTGAGTTTTTTAGATAGATAGAATATAAATAGAGAGCTCTAGTTTTAAATAGACATGTATTAATCACCTACAAGTAGCTATAAATGTAGTAACAAAAATTATGTTCAGAGAATTATTTGTAATATTTCAAATTATTCAAATAGTAAAACAAATGCAATATTTTGTATTGATGCAAATTTATGAAGACATACTTTCAGGGTAAAACATGACTCGTTCAACTACTAGTGGAAAGAGGAGGCGACAATCTTCACAAGGCGGTGACAATCTTGACATGGCGGGTCATTTGGAG
>JBNKGY010000387.1:0-731 GCA_050290065.1 Marinilabiliaceae bacterium | reverse complement strand
CCATAAACCCCTAGTCAGACAATGTCATGTCCTACCGGACAATGTCTGGCTCCACCGGACAATGTCCGACTGACAGTTTTAGTTCGATGTTCGTTCACTGTTTTGGTCATATTTTGCTAACAGGGTGTCCAATTGATCCAATTCTTTTTCCGCTGTGTTCATAACTTTGAGGGGATAATTTCTATGCTGTTGGTTGGTGTGTTCATCACCTTCTTGTAGGGTTTTGGCTTTGGGGTTTGAACTTGGGACATATGCCAGCTCTTGCATAAGAATTTTAATTGGCTCCCACTCACCCCCCTCGGATCGCCTTCTCCGGTCCTTCAAACACTCAGTCATTCGAGGTAAACACAGTCATTCAACAATAACACTCAGCTATTTAATGTAAACATTTAGTTATTTCTTCAATTTTTTTCTTCAGTCATTTCTGCTTTCTTTATCAGCATTTTTTATTTTGTCATCCATTTAATTATTTGATTGTTTACATCGATGTAAACACTCAGTCATTCGATGCAGACACTAAGTTATTCTATGTAAATACTCAGTCACTCTATTAAACACTTAGTCATTCTATGTAAACACTAAGTTATTCTATGTAAAACACTCAGCTCTTCTATGTAAAACACTCAGCTCTTCTATGTAAACACCCAGTCATTCTATGTAAATACTCAGTCATTCTATGTAAACACTCAGTCATTTAAGTGAACTTACACTATGTCTTGTTCTATTGTTGC
>JBNKGY010000386.1:0-731 GCA_050290065.1 Marinilabiliaceae bacterium | reverse complement strand
GAATAGCTTAGCCAATTGCACAAATTTGATTTTTTTTTTGCATTGTTGATGGACCAGTTTAGCAAATTTTCCATTGTAGATGGCCAGCTTAGCCAATGGCACAAATTCTCTGATGAGCGTACCTCCTTTTTTATAATCATATTTTATGCCTCGTAGTGTTAATTGAAAAATCCAATAAATTGAGCTTGACCACATATTGTAACACATCCACCATAAAATGATGGGTTGTTAACCAGGATCATGTCAAAAGATTCTTGATGAAGCAAGAATACACAAGTACTCATATACAAATAATAAATTAAGTGTTCTGAATATAAAATATTATAATTTTGTTTGATCCTTACTTTCATTATTTTAGCCATTTTAATTAAGCCAAGTAATTAGGTTTGCACCTATAAGCTATAACATGCATAAAGCAAACATCATCAAGGTAATTAAAGTAAATACAGTAATAATCATGATAAACATAACCATAATCAACATCCTCTAATCCATGCCATCAATACAAAAAATATACTACGAGATGACTACAACGGTAATCAGTCACTCATATTCAAGAGTGTCGTGGTGATTCGAATCGATGTACACCCTACAGGAAAACCTAATACACACATCATGTACACTTCTTGCACCGGTCCACGTACGTCACACATATGCTTTTTGCAGATAGTCCCCGTACGTGGCAACCTTTCACACTGACCCAACAGAGTTGGATGGACCCTACCGCTCCC
>JBNKGY010000385.1:0-732 GCA_050290065.1 Marinilabiliaceae bacterium | reverse complement strand
TGTATGGTTTTCGCCGTATCAATTACATGTATGTCAAATTTCATTAGTTGTCGGTTGTTTGAGTCTCTTACTTGGTCGCGGGTGTTGCATTTAAGATATACTAGTTGGCAATCTCACGTTGTGCTGAGAGATTGTATAATAAATTTTAAAATTATAGAATGATGGATCTTTTTTAGTTCAAAATAAACGTAGATCAAATGTGCATAAAAATAGCACCAAAATTGAAATATAGAAGAATATAAAAATTTCACTCGATGCTCACTATGCTAAACTCGGCCCGGTAAAAAATTTGGTCCACGCCCCAACTCTTGTGTCCCATTCTTGTTGAAAATATAAACATATGCAAATATCAAACAAATTAAATTGATTTATAATTTTTTCAAAACATATGCAAGCGGTATCTAGTTTTGTTCATCTCGTCGCGTAAAACACAACGGTGAAAACGGAATTTAAAATGTATATCATATAAGTGATATTAATTATTTTAAAGTTTTTATAAATTTTACTAAATGAATTGATGAGTTGGATACTAAAGTGAATGCTGAGGTGGATAGTCTGCATGTCAAGAGAATTGGTAGTGAGGACTTAGTGGGTTATGTCTATATAGTTAGAGTAGATTAGCGGACGATAAATACAAAGGAACAGATGTAGTACTAGCTAAAATAATTAAATTTAGATTCAGGTTTAAAGAGTGTATTGGAGATGATATTATGCATGTAATTTGTTTACATT
>JBNKGY010000384.1:0-738 GCA_050290065.1 Marinilabiliaceae bacterium | reverse complement strand
CATCGGGCCACCCCAAGAAGCCTATTTTTTTTACTTCGTTACGACGACATTAAACACCTATCTTCAAAAAATTGTGAGTTTCTGAGTCCTCTCATATAGCCTTTCGAAGATCTTGTAAGATTTTATAAAATAAAAACTACAAATTATTAACAAATCGGCAATTGAGAGCACCCCAATTGACGAAAAATGTATTCATAAGAGTATTCTTGTTACCTTCTAGATGGTTCAACAAAGGGCAACATCTGGCGTCAATGATACAAAATGTTGTGCTCTTCAATTCCCGTAGACAATCTACATAAACATGTCCCATAGAAAAACAATACCACAACTAAGGAACAGAGATCTGTTTAGGACAAGTTTTGTAGTACTCACGTGACACCTGATCCACCATTACATTTTGTACAAGTACAAATTTGTTATCAATGCCACATGAGATCAACATTAATTCACTCATTTGTGGATCAGGCAACAATATACGAAGAAAGTCCATGCCGCTGCACAAAGTACCGAAATATTGATACTGAAAATATGCAAAGTAGTGTACATCGAACACCAACTTTGAAACATACCTATCATCCATCAATGCAACCTTCTAAATCTCATCTGGATAGTACGATGTACGATCTGAGGCATCCACGACAGCCACAATAGCTAAGATATCAACGGTGGCGTTCTGGGGTTCCTGCAAAGCACGATGAATCTCCATGGGAGAGTGGAACCTCAAAACAACCATTTAAG
>JBNKGY010000383.1:0-748 GCA_050290065.1 Marinilabiliaceae bacterium | reverse complement strand
CACCAAAAAGCTGGCTCGCAAAATAGCGATCAGGTTCACCTTCTTGAAGAATGTGATAAAACATATCATCAAACTTATTTTGGAAATATCCAAATCCAATTATGAAATCAATGGCGCAACTTTAGTAAATTATATTTGGCTAATTTTGGAAGCATAATGTTCATGTGACATATTAAAAGAATGGGAAAAGTTCATTTTACTCCTCTCAACAATTCACTATGTTTGTTTAAGCCCCTAAACAAATTTCTGACTCGATTTACTCCCCTAAACAATTCAAGTTGGTGCAATATACATCCAAATTAATTTTATCTTTTTTATTTCTCTTTCTACAAGTTGAATTTGAAGTTCAAATTTGGCATGATAACAGTTGACATAACAATTTATATTAAAATAATTATAAAAGTTATTTTCTATGTTATTTCCATATTTTGATAGCAATTAGTGATACATGCATGTAAATAATGTATAAAAATATGTCATAATTATTTTAAGATAGATTTTTATGTTATCTAACACTGCAAAATTCGAGACTCAAATTCAACTATTAAGAAGAGAAATATCAAAATACAAACTTTAATTGAGAGTACATTGCACCAATTTAAATAGTTTGGAATAGTAAATTGAGTAAAGAATTTTTTTATTGTGTAAAATGGATGAAGTGAATTGTTCGGGAGAGTCAAATGGAATTTCCCTTTTTTGTTACGAGGTTGTTACAATCATTTTATTTAGTTGACTGACAATAAAAAAG
>JBNKGY010000382.1:0-754 GCA_050290065.1 Marinilabiliaceae bacterium | reverse complement strand
ATGCACATCACTTGTAACAACAACACACAACAACAAGTACCAAGCACCCTAGGTGTTAGCGTTAGCATTAGCCGAATGTGTGGAAGGAAACAAAGGGTTGTGTAGAGAGATTACAAGCGATGATGCTAGCAAGAAAACTTCCTTACTTCAACACTAAGACTCTTACTCTAAACTTAGCAAACTTGGAACTTGGAGAAGGATTCAGAGACTTTCCCTTCATTCTTTTCCAAAGTTCCTTTTATTTCATTTTTATTTTATTTTATGACATGCAATTATGGGAAACAAAAACATGCTGTGGAAAAGGAGTAAATAAAAATATGGTGGATGAAAGGGAGAGAGATAAAAATTAAATATGCAAATGGTGGAAGAAGGGCGGAAAATAAAATATGAGATACCTACCGGTTTATTCTCCTGGCGAGAGCGTCACATTTTAGGTCTATGAGCAAGACCATCTTCATAACTAGAGATTTAGGTCGCCGGCGCAACTCGAGAACTTGTCACGGCAAACATGGCACTCTTGATGCGTCGAGAAAATTTTGGCAAAAAAATATCGGCTGCACTGGGCTTCTTATCGAGTGTTATAGCATTCCTCTCTGGTCTGATCGTGACCATGACTTGGTTGCACTTTTTAGTACCCTTGCATTTGAATGTGAATATCTCCTCTTTCCTGCTAATGTTGAGCTTTATGATCCTAGCTACAACATCAATCGTGGCTCCGGTGGTACTCAAAATGGATGTCTGTCGTCAGATATCG
>JBNKGY010000381.1:0-757 GCA_050290065.1 Marinilabiliaceae bacterium | reverse complement strand
TTTCAGAAGCCTATATTCCAGGATTTGGTTTCAGCGGTCTGTCAGAGATTAGAGAAGGTGGTCATAGAGTGTTTTCCCCCGGCACATGAGTGACGATATAGTCTTAGCATTGGTTACTTCCAGTGTGTTTAATTATTATTCTTTCTTTTTAGGTTGTGTGCATTTATGTAATGCAGAAACCGAAAATGTGTTCAAGAGAGTTTTATTACCTTGAATGTAATAAAATTCTCCCTTTTGAATTAATGACTTATGATAAACATACATAACCTCTCTCTAATGTGCTCGATGCTAGAACCTGCTACATTCCTAAATGCGGTTTCGTAGTCCTGCCACACGATAAAATGAGAAGAATGTATTAGCAAAAGATTAATATACATATTTAATCATAAACATCAATAATAAATAAAATAAATACACTTACACCGCAATTCGGTTGCGCTCCAAATGCAACCATGTTTAAGCAGATATGGAAGCCGCATATGTTGCCCGAAGCTTGTTGTTGGACTCATAATGTAGTATGATATTTAAGTTGTTGGTGTTTGTCTTTTGGGTGTCCTCCTAGCACCTTGACCATGTACGTGTCAAAAGCCCTAAACAGAAACATTATATTCATATGTTAATGCAAAATTATCATGCAATGAGGAAATGATAAAAAAACTAAAGTGGAGAATGAACTTACTCGTTAAGGACAGCCATGACCTCACTGTAATCATGGGTCCCTCGCTTGCCAGTAGCTGGATCTATCGGCCTATTGGAG
>JBNKGY010000380.1:0-759 GCA_050290065.1 Marinilabiliaceae bacterium | reverse complement strand
CTTGCGTGCCAATATTCCTCTCCTGTTCCCAAGCACAAGGGCCTTGTTTACCATGGTCTGGAAATTCTCAAAGTCACATGCTTCCAAAGCATAGGCAAGTCCATCATCCAAACTATTGAGGAAATACTCTCGCTTCTTCTCATCGGTGTCCATGACATTGGGAGCGTAGTGGGAAAGCTGCATGAAATGAGTGACATACAAGCTCACCGTCATGGATCCTTTCTTCAGATCCTAGAACTCCTTCTTCTTGAGCTTGATAATACCTTGAGGTACCTGATGAGAGTGGAAAACCATCTTGAACTCATTCCAGTTGATGGTGTTAGGTTCTTCATGAGCTTCTACATATGCATCCCACAAATCAGCTACATGTCCTGTCAGTTGGTGTGAAGCTAGCAGCATCCTCTCTTGATTGTTGTATTGGACCACTTGAAGCTTCTTCTCTTGAAGGTTTGTATTTTTTTCTTTGAAGAATGGCACCAACAAAGTCAAGTTGTCCTTGGCAAATGGAAGAGGAGAGTGATGCCAGAGCGCCCAATTTGCTAATAAGGTCAGATCATGAGGATGAAGATGGTGACAACGAAATTCCTAGCCCTAGCTCCTACTTGAACTTGGACCAACATGAGAATAAAGAAGATGCTACAAATGCTAAACATGAGGGCGATGTAAATGAAGAAGAAGGAAATGCTGAACAAGCCCTAGTGGACACTTTGTTAGCATCACAAGTGAGGTGTGGCCGTGGTCCGAACAAGTTGCCTAGCG
>JBNKGY010000379.1:0-759 GCA_050290065.1 Marinilabiliaceae bacterium | reverse complement strand
CCTTGCGATCTAGCGTATATGAGTATAAATGAGCCGAGATCAAAAGGTGCAATGCATGAGGTGAAAATGCAATATGATGCAAGAAACAACAGCAACCTAAGAATATTATCCCACAAAAGTTATTTTACTAATTTCTTTCTAAGCTTTTCTAATTATTAGCAAATTAGCTAGGCACTAGAAAATTAATAACATGCTATTTATGAATCTAACAAGGCTTTTAAATTTTATACAAGTTCTACACATCAAGAGGAGGCATTCTACCAAGAATGATTATTTTTCTAAGCATATTCATTTTATTATATTTTATTTACTACAAAAAGAAAAATTAAAGCATAACAATTATTCTGAGCAGAAAATAAATATGAGCTATTTTATACAAGACAAAGTATATGATATGAATATGCATGCCAAGGTTCAATGTACGAACATGCATGCATTTTTAGTAAATAAATATGTCGAGGTTTGATTTAAGGGAACTTTCTACAAGTCAATAATGCATAAACAAGAATGTGGTCAATCCTAATGCATAGATCTACTCAAGAGGATTCCAATGAAAGTTATTTTGTATTTTCATGAGTTTTATTCAAATTATTAATGATTTTTTAATCTTAAATGAATTTCTGGAAAAAATTTAACTCAAAAAAGGAATTTGAAAAGGAAAATTAAGTGAACAGTAGTGGGCCAAAACCAGCCCACGGCCTCAGCTCCGCGGACCATCTGGCCAGTCCATCGGCGGCGCTTCACACGAGAAGGTGGAGC
>JBNKGY010000378.1:0-768 GCA_050290065.1 Marinilabiliaceae bacterium | reverse complement strand
TATCATTTTTGCTATTTGGACTGGAGAGTTCATTCGATCTGTGTTACTAAGTCAGTCGTCCCCAACTCAGAGAGAGCATTTGACCAATTGTTTAATGATCTGAAAAGGTCACTAAAGTCGGATGTACCAATCTTGTCATAGTGGGCTGCTAGGGTAGAGCCAGTGTATAGATCTGTAGTGAGATCTATTTTTGGAGGGGTTCCTAAAGGAAAACCCTATGCCTTGATCACCTCTTGTAGTGATGTTGTAGATTTCTTGAAGTCATCTAAATCTGATTTGGTGATTGGACTCGTTTTTAATAGCTATCGGGTAGAGCCAGAGTATAGATCTGTTTCTAGATCACTTTCTGGATGGGGTCCTAAAGGAGAGTCCAATGCCCCGATCGCCGCTGAGAGCGAGGTCACGAATTTCTTGAGGTTGTTAAAGTTGATCTGACGATCGGACTCATCCATGATAGCTATCACCGTTGGGAGCGAGGTCATAGATTTCTTGAGGTGGAGACACTCTTTTTGTTGTTCTTCCGACCTGCTATAAAACGTTAGAATTCTGAATTGAATACACATCCCTACTATGGATGAAGATATCATGTTGTCTCATTCGGGCTAGCCGTGCCCTGCTGATTGGGTTTGAAAAAGTTTCTTCTGAGGTGGTAGCACGTTGCTTGTTGATCACTCAACGTGCACTGGTTCTAGAGCGTGAGCCCTGATTTGTCCCGCAGATTCACCCCTACGGTCAAACTGTGCTGAAGTCTCGGCTGAAGTGGAGTAC
>JBNKGY010000377.1:0-768 GCA_050290065.1 Marinilabiliaceae bacterium | reverse complement strand
ATGTGGGTGTTACACATATCAAACCAGAGGCCTATCGGTAACCCCTAGAAATTGCCTCAAAATGTCGGTTACCCAGACACAGTTTCTAAACTGGTCACCCAAATCCTAACACCATGTTGCTACAAAAAGATTATCCATCTTCCCCCATGTGCAATAGTTTGATTAATCAAAATTAGACCAAAGATCATCCCAATTCCCAAAGCAATGCTAAGCATGACCTACCCAGAGACTCATCCCATAACTAGGTCAACAAGGACTAGTAAGAATGGAAAAACTGACACAGGATTTAATTTAAATACATACAACTATCTAAGGTAGAGAAACAAAGAATATAGGATCAACATGGTCAAGGAACACTTGCCCTACTCTCCCTCTTGCTGATGCTCAAAGTCTTGTTCTTCAAGTTATTAAAGATTTCTGAAGTTTGCAACGTCTAATTAATAACGACCAAAAAAAGCAATGCAAAGAATAAATAAAATAGAACACCAAAAGCATCTAAATACTAAACAAATAGTAACAAAATATTCTACTCATAGCTACAAATGTGTGAGCGCAAGAATCGCTTGAATCGGAGCTATGGCTAAAAAGTATGAAGGTATAAAGTTACAGATCTAAAAGGTAATTAAGAATAATCAAGATTAATTTTATTTGAAGAGACTCCTAGAGCTTTTTTTATGCTTCGTCTCCAGAGGACTTGGGGGTTTTTATGACATTTGAGGAGAAAATCATTTCTTCGAAAACTCCTTTTCAAATGGTATGGCATGGAAT
>JBNKGY010000376.1:0-773 GCA_050290065.1 Marinilabiliaceae bacterium | reverse complement strand
GAACACTGACATTGTTGATGCTGATGTGGCTATGGACTGAATGTTATACACTGCTGCTGGAGCATTGGTGGTCGAGAATAATTGATGTAGGTCAAGGCCTCAAAGAACACTACAGGAAATATGACTATTCATTTATGGGTTTAAATCGAAGAATATAGAATAAATTCGATGGTTAACCGATAAACATATCTCCAATGAATTTAAATTGAGTTATTCATCGATACCGACAAGTGTAATGATATATTCGTCGGTGACGTGGAACCGACAAATATATTGTTATATTCATCGGTACCAACGAACGGGTTCAAATAAATTCAAATTCTTCTGAACTTTGATCGATCCAAAAAGGGTCTTCCCGCGCTCAAGAAATTTGAAATAAAAATGGTTGTGAAGGTTTTGAAGAAAGGAACAACTTTCTCCATAGGAACTTATTAAGATTCGAAATGGATTTCAAATGAAAAATCAGAGAAACTTCTAGGTTTAGAATTTAATAGAATTTACTAGAATTTCTTCTTGGAACTTCAAATTTGGTTGAAATTTGGACAAGATACTTATATTTGCACCTGGTGACTAACTCAACTCATGGAGAAGAGTTTGAAGCTCAGCCTAGGAATTTATTGACTTGGATTCGATGAATTAATTTCAAATCAAATTGAATTTCTTTGACTTGATTAACCAAACATTTAATGCAGGATTAAGCCCCTAATTAAGGTAATTAGGTTAGCCATAACACATAGTGTTACAATGGTCATGTTGAAGCTATTAACGATCAT
>JBNKGY010000375.1:0-774 GCA_050290065.1 Marinilabiliaceae bacterium | reverse complement strand
TACATAAAAAATTCAATTTCAACAGACGATGGTTTTCCTTCTGTTAAACATCCTTATCAAGATATTTTAATCATTCAAACAACAACACAGCACATATCTGGTCGCAGTCTAAGTTTCTATCAGGACAAATGAAAATGTCGGTTCCAAGACAGAGGGGTCCCATTCTTTTCCTAGAGGCTATTTACAGGTCAAATCTTAGCTTACATGTTGCTTGTGATGCAAAAATTGATAAGCTTGAGAGGAAAATTAAAAAATACAAGTCTAGATATTCAAATATTTGTGATTCTTTGCTTAAGGATAATTATAAAATGATTCATATCATAGCATGCTTGAATTCTGAAATTGAATTGTTAAAGTCAAATGTGTCATGTGATTCTTGTGTTGGCATGCTAGCTGAAAATGAGAAGTTGAAGCTTGATTATTCCACTTGTGTAGAGCAACTTAAAATTGTTAGTGTTAAAATTATTGAAATTAATTCTTTGCATTCTAGCACTTGTTCCTCTACTTTGAACAATGACACTTGCATTGACTCTAATGATAATCATGATGTTTTGCTTGATATAAATGCATGTAACATGTCTACTGCCTCTTGCACTTCATGCAATGATTTGAAACATGAGATTGATGATTTGAAGCAAGTGCGCGATGATATGAGCGCTAAGTTGGTTGAGCATAATGAAAAGAGTGCTAACCTTGAGAAAGTGACAATCATGAGTCAAAATTGTGATCTTATTGATGCCTGTTGTGAGAACATCTATTTCAATGTTAAACTAG
>JBNKGY010000374.1:0-774 GCA_050290065.1 Marinilabiliaceae bacterium | reverse complement strand
CAGGCTGAGCGCGCGGTAGAAGGGATCGGACGACTTGAGCGATGAATGGATGACTTTGCACACATGTAAATGGAGATGCAAGCCTCCATCGACTCACAGACCAGCATGATACATGACCTCTTCGGTCACTTTGGGATTAACCTTGATGCTTAAATCTTGCAAAGATTTAAGCTTGGGGGAGGTGCCGGGTGCCCAGGTATGAGTCCTTGCTTGTCTCATTTCATTCCCAACTTTTCTAGTTATCTTGTCACTTGTCTCATTAGCTGTACCGCTACTGTCATCATGAGTGCTAGTATGGATTGCTTCCATTAGTTAGGTTAATTAAGTCAATAAAAGAACTCCCACAGGACATGGTTAGATTGTACATCCTCCTTTGCTTGAGATTAGTTGCAACCACTTGTGCATGACCTTGTTTTGATAACCCAAATTGATTAATATGGTTATGCCTTGGTAGACACAAAAATCTCATGCGAGCAAAAATTCAAAAGTAGCCATGTCTAGGTTGTTGGGAGGTGTGATATCTGAGTTAGTGTTAATCTTGCTGAACCTTGATTTTGAGATTGATCAGAGTTGAATGAACTTAGGAATGTTCCTCAACAACATACACATCCCTACCAGAGCCAAATATTATTCACATAATAACTCTTGTTTGTGTTGAGCTTTGTTAAGAGATGTGTCCATTTGAGCTTTTAAAAAAATCAAAAATGATTTGCTACCCAGAAAAAAATTGCTAGCCTCATCCAAAAATATTGTCTTGAGCTCCGGAATATTCGT
>JBNKGY010000373.1:0-775 GCA_050290065.1 Marinilabiliaceae bacterium | reverse complement strand
TACCGGTGGAATACCGTCGGAAGCTCAAAGCTATAAATCTAAAAATGGAGGAGGCTTTCATGGCTCATTATGATGTAACAAACCAGGGATTGGTCCTACGAGATACATAGCCATTTGCCTTTGACATATACAAAGCGATGGCTTAGGAGGAAATTATAGTCGAACAGAACAATAGTTCAGATGACGTTTAAAGTAGTGATTGCATATCTGTCCCATCAGGAAACAGATTAGCTAGCATCTTGGGGCCGTATCCTACTACAAATTCCAAGGTCAACTAGATAACAGGTGCAACCTAGGATCATCAAGAGGGTTCGGCTAGTAATAGGATTATTGAAGAAACCAGCCATCCTGCTTCCAGCATTGATATGGCCGAACAACAAGCTAGTTCTTCAGTTAGTGCAAACAAGATAGATGGTCACATGTTTGATGATGTCAAGGAGACCGATATTGCTATTGAAAAGAGTGTATCTACAATATCGGACAAGCCAAGTAGATGTGTAGCCGAGTGGGTTGATGCCAATTCAGTGCCATTCGTTTGCTCAGCTCTAAATCCAGTTGTCCAAAATAATTGGCAAAATAAAATAAGATATACATTTGACATTTCTAATTGCGATAAAATCTTTGATATCTTAGTATTGGAGAAAAGAATTATAATTCCTGCTGATTGTGTCATAACATCATCTAAAGAATCAGGAAAATGTGCATATTGTAAATGGCATGATTCTTTTTCTTATAGTACTTATGATTGCAATGTATTTCACCAACAATTGCAATT
>JBNKGY010000372.1:0-776 GCA_050290065.1 Marinilabiliaceae bacterium | reverse complement strand
GTTGCACTTGATGATCTTGTTCTCTCCGTCAATGTAGTCGTCGGTCGTCAAGCTTGGCTTTGCAGCTTCATCAGGGTGTTTGCCCGAAGTTGTAGCCTCATCAGATGCAATGTTGAAGTGAGCTTCATACTATCCTTTAGCTTTTCCAGCCTCTTTGAGGGATTTCTGGTACAAGTCAACTAAGTGTTTGGGAATTTTATACTTCTTTGCAATATGATTCGCACCACCACAGCAGTGGCACTTAAAGGATTTCTTTCCTTTCCCTGAATTTTGGTCTTTGAATTTCTTCTTCTTGAGCTTGTTTCTCTCCTTTCTTGAATTTACCAACATTCTTGGATGGTTTGTTACCATCTACCTTTTCTTTACCCTTTGAACTATAGTTGACCTTGGGCAGTGGAGCCGTACCAATGGGACGTTGGTGATGATTTCTCATAGTGAGTTCATCATGCTTCTTTGCCTAAAGGAGGTCCTATATCAGTTCTGAGTAATGTTGGTAATTTTGAACACGATACTGATGCTTCAAGACCCTATCTGATGGAAGCATAGTAGTGAAAGCTTTCTCAATCTTATCTTCATCAGAAGGTTCTTTCTCGCAAAACCGTAGTTTAGCATAAATCTTATGAACATCATGATTATAATCTCCAATAAATTTATAATCTTGTAGGCATAGGTGAACACAATAGTGATTTGCCTCAGGCAAGATCACAACCTTCTGTTGCTCATAACGATTATGAAGAGCGGTCCAAAGAACACTTGGTTCTTCTTTTAGTGCATAC
>JBNKGY010000371.1:0-777 GCA_050290065.1 Marinilabiliaceae bacterium | reverse complement strand
ATATAAGAAGAAGCATCCCTCACCAGTTTGGTGGACATAGAGCCACCAATCAAGAACCGTACTCCCAACTCTAGCCCCAAATCCATACATAGAAGCTCAACCATTTGGGATTCATAACTGGTGGCGAGTTTTGTGTGGCTGTTGAGGAAGATGAGCGTGCCGAGGGACCTCAACGCGGTGCCAGGTCAAATTATCATGTTACCCGCATCATTTGCTAGAAGCCCTCGATATTTGTCACAAAAATATTAAGATAACCCGTATCGTTTGCTGGAAGCCGTTGATATTTGTAAGATATACTCATTTGTAAGAAATTTTGTGCCCCCATCTTGCTACAACCACATCAAAAACAAAACTTCATATACTGATGATTCAAGACCTTAGGTTACTTCCTTTTCACTATACTATGTTTTCTAACTATTCTTTTGTTCAATGCATAACAATAATATTTGTTCTTAGTGACCAAACTAGGAAAATCCAGATATGGGACAATCATAGAGAATCAATTAATGAAGCAACTATTCTTCAAAAGTCAAAATAATTAATTATATTATCATGTATACAAAAGGATTTGCTATTTTGATATTATTGTAAAATTTTAAAAATACATTTGATCTGCATTTGGTTTTATCTAAAAAAATATTATCTCCTATTTTGGTATAATGTTAAATTTCGTCATAAAATTTGTTTTTGCTCTTCCTACAGCAACAAGTAGTTTTATATGTTAAAATGTCGTGCATTGATAGGTCCAAAAAAATAGGTGGGACAATTATTATTGCC
>JBNKGY010000370.1:0-778 GCA_050290065.1 Marinilabiliaceae bacterium | reverse complement strand
GCTAGGTGCGCATTAGGATTAATACACACGGTTCGTACATGCACTACTAGCTCATTAAATTGACAGCGTGATTTGTTGATTTTAGTGGTGCGCATGATGATGCGGGGATAAGTAAAAAAGGCCATACAAAATATTCTATTTAAATTGTTGTCAGTCATTATACTTTTGAATTATATTTGATCATTTATTTTATTAAAAAAATAAAAATTATTATATATTTTATTATGATTTGTTTTATCACTAAACAAATTTAGAATTAAATATATAAGTTTGCATGTTTGAATTAAAATTTTAAATAATACAAATGGTCAAATATAGCTTAAAAAGTCAATGGGCAATTGTATTTCTAACCATATCACCAAGTCCAATTACATTTTAACCCCCCCTATTTTTCAACTTGTGATTTTACCCCTCAATTTTAAATTGAATAAGCAGTTTACCACTGACTTATGTGATGTTAACGGTGTTAAATATGATACAAAAAGATTGAATTACCCTTGTGATTTTACACTCTTTCTTTGTGATTTTATCCCTAACCCAGATTTCAGCAAATGTAGCTGATTTTGTAGGAAATTTTGAAACATATTTCAAATACTATTGAATTTCAAATTTTGAATGAAAATATTATTTGTACTGGGTCAAGGTGAAGAAACCACGTTAGAAACTCATAATCATTTTTTATCCATTACAATCAAATGTACATTCAAAAATCAAAAGTGGCAACTAAAATTGTGGAATATACCTAATTAGTAGAACAACGTTATAAACACAAGGACAG
>JBNKGY010000369.1:0-781 GCA_050290065.1 Marinilabiliaceae bacterium | reverse complement strand
ACGATGTTCCTAAACTCAAGAGATATAAAAAAATCTTGTAGCACTATTTTAGCTCATTTCTCTAATAAAAGACCCTTCATTTGAATTGATACGAATTGGGGGGGGGTCTCTTTTCCTTTTTCTCCTTTTTGGTTACCTAAATCCCTGCTTAATACTCATTGAAATAATTAGATCCTTATTTGTGTTGTTTTCAATCACCAAAATCAATTAGGGGCCTAGATGCACTTTCAATCTCCCCCTTTTTGGTGATTGATGACAACCAATTAAAATTTTCGATAAGAGATAAAATATTGAGTTTTTGCAATAATATATGGTTAACTCCCCCTAAATGTGTGCATATGAGATGACATGAAAACATCACACTAAGATATGAACATGAGAGCTTATCCATATATTTTTGCAAAACTTTGTGGGGTGCCTACACATGTGTGAGAAATGTGACAAGAAATCCGTGATGAGCAATATAATCAATATGAACACATCACAAGATCACATATCACAAAGTATACAAGATAATAAGCACATCACAATATAACTCACAAGATAGATAAAATAAGGTTCATACAAGCCATAATAAGATCCTTACAAGCACACCACAATAGTTTTAAAATCCATGTCCACATGACCAACTCAACATACTTAAGGTTTTACAAGCCAAGTCCAAATAACACATAGATAAATAAATAGACTCTTCTCCCCCTTTGGAATCAAGGCACCAAAAAGGGAAAAGAGGGAGCTCAAAGAAGCAAGTCACTCATCATAATCCTTGTTGTCACTGAAG
>JBNKGY010000368.1:0-784 GCA_050290065.1 Marinilabiliaceae bacterium | reverse complement strand
CGGCTGTGGTTCTCTGAACGCACTGGGCGACAAGTCTTTGATTAGCATATCTATAAATTCTTGTTTGCTCAAGACTTATTATTTGATCTTGGATATTCTCCTTTCACAACATAAGCTTAATCTTAATCACAATGTGTTTGGCATGAACACAAGACTTGTTGTCATAGGAGTAAAGTACTGCCAACTCTTTAGACAGCATAACTTATGTGGATATTCAATAAACTGTCTTCCACTCTTAATCCGGATGAACAATTTGTGAATTCTTAGTGCCTGCTCAAAGGCCTCATATTATGCTTATGAGCTCCATGTGTATCGTCGATAACACATTGACCCATTTGTTTGGAGTCTTTCCACAATTCAACTCCATCTGAAAGTATGAATGATGTGGATTCTATTACACATCTTGCAGAGACTTATTCTAAACACCCCAATTTTTAATGGCATACTCTCATTTAACTTATCATGAGGCTTTCTATGTCTTACAATAATGTGAGACTTTTTCAATCAATTTTCAGTGATCTAGGTCTAAAAAACTAATATATGCCAAGATATTCCGGTTTTCTTATACTAAATCAGGGTGAATCTTATTTGAGCATATTCTTGCTTCTGACAGCTGAAGCATTTGGAGCTTACTCCACTTTGATCAAGATCTTATTGAAATACTAGATTCCCAAAACTCATCACCCTTGATTCTTAAGGCAGGCTAGACTTGATGCATACCTTATTTCTTAATACCTTTTTCTAAAGCATGCATTTACATCAACACTTATACCCCTTTGCTTAC
>JBNKGY010000367.1:0-788 GCA_050290065.1 Marinilabiliaceae bacterium | reverse complement strand
GAATTTCAAACTGGATGGTTCAGAATTTCAAACTGGATGGTTGTCCAATTTTTTTTACTTCATCTTCAGGCTTGAATTTCTTTTGTTTTGTCTCCTTGATGTTCCTATCCCATTTTCCATGCTTAAAAAAATACTTGAATCTTCAAATTTCCTAGTGTTGCCTCTTTCATTGATTCAACTCTGAAACTGTTAAAATCAGATACTTCAGAATCTCAAACTGGATAGTCCAGATTTTTCAAACTTATCAAATTTGATCATCAACACATGCACCGCTACCTTTTAGCTAAGCTTGCATATTAAAAGACATTTTAGACCAAATTTATCCTCAGAATGATGTTCATGATGTTTCATCGGCCATTTTTTGTACTAAGGGCGATAATACCATTATCGACCGTTTTCTAACTCAAGAATCTTACCAAATACTAGGATAATACTTTTTAATTACTTTCCATTAGGTGCCCTTGGCAATGAGGTCTCTTGTATGCTCCGAACCATATAAGAATTTTCAGCAATTACTTCATCAATTTTATACGGCCCTTCCCAATTTAGTGATCACTTCCCGAACTTGTTACTTTTGGACCCGATAGGCAAAATCGTCTTCCAAACGAGATCTCTGACCTGAAACAATTTTTCCTTGACTCTGTTACTGTAGGATCTAGCTACCTGCGGAAGATGGAGATGGCCATGCCGTGGCAGCGCGCAGGAGATGGAGGACCTAGAGTGGCGGTCTGGTGCGACGGCGGTGAGGGGAGATGACCTCTACGACGGTGACAGCAATACAGATGTCC
>JBNKGY010000366.1:0-790 GCA_050290065.1 Marinilabiliaceae bacterium | reverse complement strand
TGAATCATCAAGATCTATCCAATACCCAAGATAGTGTTGCTCATTTCTATGCCATGTCAATGAGATCTTAACCACGACTTCGTGTATCCGTCCTGTTCTATCATCCAAGAGAATATCATCTTCGATAGCGCCAATGATTGATCCAGTTTGGAACTTGGGAAAGTCCTTTTCCATTCTGAACACCCGCTCCAGTTCCTGGAGCAAGAAGATTGAGTAATGAAGCCCAAAACAAGCAGAGTCATGAAGCACAATCTGATTCACCAAAGTGCTTTATCGCTGACCCACAGAAGGAAAAGGCTGCATGAGAGACCAAGAAGTCCTCCTCCTTCCAACTGTCCTGATATCCTCCTTTCTCCATGATCTATGTGTCGTTCATCGTTTCTTATGCTTCCCACCTCCCTTTGTAAATCTCGGGACGAGATTTCTTTTAAGGGGGGAGGGCTATAACACCCCGTGTTATGAAAACCCTAATTAAGTTCCTTAAGCTGCAATTAACTCCTAAGGCAAGAACTCATCAGGTCACCAAAGTTGAAATCAAATGCAATTGGAAAAGATTGAAAAATCCGAACTGCTAAAATCATGGTCCTGATGGCTTAGGACAGAATTTTTGGGATTTTATTGAATTCGATATTGGCCTTGATCCTAAAACATGATTTAGACCATATGATCTATTCTCCCATCACACAAATCCACAAAAATAATTGATGTCAGGGAGTAATTGTTTCAAAGGTCGAAAAATAGCTAAATGATATTAGATTCTGAAGACTTAGAAAATTTACAGAAATTGCTT
>JBNKGY010000365.1:0-792 GCA_050290065.1 Marinilabiliaceae bacterium | reverse complement strand
TTGGCTTGTAGTTAAGAGTTAGTCGCATGACAACATTCATATATGTAACACTTGAACCATGGAATTTTATCATGCGTTGCGACTTGTGGATATGCCCATCAGTGTCGTATCTCTGCTTCGGGTCTTTTTCATGGTTCAGTCTCTTCTTCTCGGATTTCACCTTGAATTCAGGTGAAGACTAATAATTGCAGAATTCTAAGTAAACCGGCTTGCGGTTTTTGAACCATGGAATAAACACCTAAACAAAGATGAGTCAGTGTGTCATGTGAAAACTAAAATCGAACATTGAATATAAAATGAGTTAGAAACATTTACCTGGTTGTATTGCTCCTCAGTCAAGTAAATATAGGAAGAACCCAACTTCTTGTTTATTTTCTTGCCTAGGACTTCCTTATAGTATGTATTGTTCGCTTGAATGCGAGCATATAAAATCGCGTCCTTCATGACCTTCTGAGCAGTGGCGTTGAAGACCTCCAGTGTGTGCGCCTGGTGGTTGCCCTCCTCGGGCAACCGAAAACGTTACTACAAAATAAAATATACAATAAGAAACACATTAATACACTAAGAGTAATGAAAAAAATGAAAAAAATGAAAAATATTATCATGCCAATGTTTCTGTTATATGAAATATATTACTTTTTAAAATCATCATACTTCAGACTTGCGCTTGGATTTTTAGTTCATAAAAAACTTTTAATCAATTACGTATGAACATATAAACCCGAGAAAACATATGTATGTATAATAAGATGTAGGATGACATGGTAGTTATCAAAAATATATAAAATATAT
>JBNKGY010000364.1:0-792 GCA_050290065.1 Marinilabiliaceae bacterium | reverse complement strand
ATCTACATGGCTTACTAAGATTCATTTAATATAATTTTCTACACGCAAGTATGCCACATCAACAACCAATTAACAAATGTCATATCAGCACTCATCTAGTACTAACTATCACATCATCATGTATGGTAAAAAAATTAAAATAATTTATTTCACTCATATGATATTCATTTTAAATTCCATTTTACTGTTGTGTTTTACGCAACGAGATCAACAAAACTAGATGTCACTTATATATTTTTGAAAAAAATTTAAATCAACTTAATTTATTCTATATTTACAACAAGACATGAGTTATGAGATGCACGAGTTGGATCGCAGACTAAATTTTCTTTGCCAGATCGAGTTTAATTACCACAGTGAGCAGTGAGTGATTTTTTTATATTCTTTTATGTTTTCAATTTTTGTGTTGTTTTTTTATACACCTTTGATCTATGTTTAATTTGAGATAAAAAAGATCCATCATTATTTTATAATTTAAATTTTTTTCATACAATCCTACAGCATCGCATGGATTACCCATTAGTACTTCTAATTTGTACTTTTCATCATCAACATCTGAAAACTCACTATAAGTTATTTAGTACAAGTCTCTTAACATGTAATTGTTAAATCATCACTATATTATATCACATAATTTTGTATAGTATATTTTTTTAAAATGATTCATCTCACTCATATGATATCTATTTTAAATTATGTTTTTATTGTTGTATCCTACATGACAAGATGAATAAAACTAGATACTGCCTACATATTGCTATATATTTGCTATTGCATATGTTTATATTTGCA
>JBNKGY010000363.1:0-792 GCA_050290065.1 Marinilabiliaceae bacterium | reverse complement strand
ATAGTCCATCAACTGTTTTCTTTCCATGGTGTTTTGCGCAAAACCGACAAAAGAGTAAAGCAACAGTATAAATGCTAATGCCAATTGTTTCATATTATGTATATTTTATAAAATTTTAAACTGTTCATCTATCTTGTAATGATTTAAATCTCTATTGAATCAATTGTTTGTTAATTTTTTATAACTTATTGAATATAATTATTTAGTATTCGTCTATAAAGTCCAAACACCCGACTTTATGGACAGACTCTATTTAATATTCAGGAAAATCGCTTTTATACACATTAGAAATACCTCTTCGTAAGCATTCTTTATTTCCTGCTCAAGCCGAAAATTCAGAAGAAACCGGCATACTTTAAAAGCGTACAACAAGCTTGTTACCTTCATATTTAACCACCTTATCAGCATCTGCAGTCTGGTCGGCTTCCCTTCCCTTAGCATCACTAACCAGAACTACTTTAAAGGTCCGTTCTTTAAGCATTCCAGGGAATGAACCTTCTCGCTTACCAATTACAAGTTCCCTATCAGATTCATTCCATGAGAACTGAATGGTTGAATAAATGCCTTTTTCATAATTGTAATTATCATTCTCATCTTCATACAATGTAAACATACCATCACCACCGGCATAAACACGTATTTCAAGGTTATCCCATGGTTTTTCAGTAGCATACTGAACTTTAGGCCCTATTGGTAAAATAGAACCGGACTTAACATACAACGGTATTATATCGATGGGTACTTCTTTATGGATGGTTTGTCCTCCATTGAATTTTTCATTTGTCCAGAAAT
>JBNKGY010000362.1:0-794 GCA_050290065.1 Marinilabiliaceae bacterium | reverse complement strand
CACCAACACCCACACTTCTACATACAGGTTCCTCGTTCAATACTGTTTCATTACTACCAACGAATGGGGACTCCTCTGGATCAATGTCAGCATGAGTTTCTTGCGACGGTTGAGTAAACACGATACCACATTCGATATGCTGCTCATCAACCGCTTCGGGCAAAGTCGGCGACCGAAAACTTTCATCACCAACATCATTTTGAACAACCATTCTTATAACCAATTCTATCTCATGAATCTCTGACTTCATCACGGCCCCGACATATGCTATTCACTCATTCTCATTACAAACTGGTGACATTGTCTTCATCCGAGGGCCATTGCTCGACCCTATATCAATTCGACCTTCGAAACAGACTTCAGAACCCTCATCCAACCAACCCAACCGCTCTCGCACCAAACCAACCAGATTTTCAATGGTCAGAAATTCATTCAATAAAAAAGTCTTCTTCTCCATTCCAACAAACTCATAACTATCAATCTCATTCGTTATTACCACACAACTGTGATAAACCAAAATGAAAGTCGTCATCTACAATTAAAAAAAATAAAAATTTCCATCAATTTCAAAATATTACTCCAACAAAATAACCTTATGTGTCGGGTTAAAAATGGTACCTAAATAGTATTTGTCACCTATATGCCACTACTTCAAATTAATTTCAAACAAAGACTAAATTTGTAATACCAATGTTACAATTCCACTAAATCATTGTTCAAATTTAACTAAATTTAACATTGAGCAAATTTACCTAAATAGTAGCAAATTTAACTACAACACAAACTAGCCTAAT
>JBNKGY010000361.1:0-798 GCA_050290065.1 Marinilabiliaceae bacterium | reverse complement strand
TGATCTGCTTGTCTGATCTTTGATATTCAGTGACCCCTAGTTCGGGTGAAAATTGAGGTGTCGTCACTAGCCCCTGAACACGTCATCAAATATGATAAACTTTGGTTCCCGATCGGGTTACCAGTGGATTGGAAATCATTGATCGGACGCCTTCGTTTGAACCAAGCTGATTAACTGTCTTTGATAGAATAATTGCTTTATCTTCATGTATGACTTCCTTCTTCACTGATGTCGCAGGGTTGGTGATGTGTTCAATATAAAAAGATCACCCTATGGCTTTAATTTTTGTCTTCTATATATTGAAATTTCTTTGGTTGATAACTGGACTTCATTCAACCGAAAAAATCCTTCATATCTTGTATTGACCTGTCATGACTTCCATCCTTTAGTGGTGAGTGATGATCTGAACGGGCGTGGAGCCGATTGTGTGCATCTTCAAGCTTAAAACTTCAGAGTTGTTCTAATATGAGAAATCAATCTGACACGTGCTCTGATTTCATCGAATCCACAATTGCCTTGATATGATGTGAATTTGATATACTTCATTATCTTTGTCTTAATCTGAGTTGATTGAAGAAAAATTTAAGCTGATCGGGAAGATAATCAGACGCTGAATCAATCGGATCAATAATTCCACTATTCCCTTCATCTTGATGTGATCTTGTTGAGGAGTCAATCAGATCTAGCCTTCATTCTGCTTCTTTGAGGTGCTTCTTAGGAGTGTTTGTAATTACCAATACTTCAGATGTACCGGGTGCAAGAATCTCGGATCCGTGTACTGATCGTAGGTGGTGGATA
>JBNKGY010000360.1:0-801 GCA_050290065.1 Marinilabiliaceae bacterium | reverse complement strand
CACAGGTCACGTGCTAACGTGTGACATGTGCTAACCTGACCCTTTAGTTCATAGACTTATTAAACAACAAAGTAAAGTAAGAGTTATGCAAAGATTGTTCGCACATGAATCAAACAAGAGCTTCGCTCCTGTTCAAAACAGGAAAAATTAGATTGTCCGATTTGGCAAACCAGATTGTTTGATTTTGTCAATTCCGACGATAGTCAAGGGCACCACCAACACTCGACGAGGGAGCTTCTCCTCCAGCCAAGCGACATCTGGTTGGTGGAGAGGCATGAACCATGACAACCTTAGAGGTTGAAGCGGCAGCTAAGAGATCTAATCGACGAAAAAGAAAAGGAAACTAAAAACTAGGGCAAAAGTATAAAGAAAAGTAAATTTGATTAATTGTGTTGGTGTTAGATTACAATCGGTCGTGACATATACTTATATAGGCAGCAGAACGTAGCTCTTTGAGTCGGATACGACCAAATCTTTTCTAAATAAACTAAATTTCAAACCCTACTCGGACTCTATCTGTACTGGAAAAACTGGATACTTCAGTTTGGCAAACCGGATGGTCCAATTTTGTGACTTTGGCTTCTTGCTTGATTTTCTTCTATCTTGGTCCCTTGATGCCTTTTAGTCCCTTTTCTTGCTTCAAAACACCTTGGATCTTCAAATCTTCATGTTTAACTCTTTTCTCAACTTTGTTATGAAACTGACGAAATCGGATGTTCCTGAATAGCAAACCGAATAGTCCAGTTTTTTTCAGACTTGCCAAATTTGATCATCAACACTATGTCTTGGCTGTCCAGTTTG
>JBNKGY010000359.1:0-807 GCA_050290065.1 Marinilabiliaceae bacterium | reverse complement strand
CCACATCACAAGGGCAGGAACTTTTCTCTCTTTAGACCCTTGATTGTATTGATCTAGAGGAGCGGTGTTCTTCCTCTTTCGTCCTTTCCTCTTATTATTGTAAGAATCTTCCTCAATGTTGTCGTTCCATTTGTACCAACTAGCATTGCACCTTGGACACTTATCTTTGAATTCGTGTTCTTTTCAGTATAAGATGCAATGGTTCGGGTAAGCATGAATTTTTTCTACACCCAATGTCAACGGACAAATGATCTTCTTTGCTAGGTAGGTGCTAGTGGGCAAACTATTTGGTTTTGGCATTACCTTACTTAGCAATTCTAAGAGAGCTGAGAAACTACTATCTGACCACCCATTGCTAGCCTTCAGTTTCAGTAGTTCAAGTGTCATCCACAACACCGTGTGCTCCTTGTGGCACCCTTTACACTCCTCATAATGAAGGTCCCTCGACACTTTATTAAGTGTCACAAAATTATCGAAATCCTACATTGTAGCAACACATCAGGTTCAACATTCCGCATCAACTCCTCCACATCAAAACCTATATCGTCCTCACATCCATCGTCATGATGACTACACACATCATCTGGAATACTCATGTTCTCTTTTGCCCTCTCATCTATGATGCTTTCNGTCCTTGGTTGTGTCTCACCGTGCTTGCTCCAAATGAAATAATTATCCATAAAACCACTCCAAATCAATTGTTCATGAATAATTTCATGATCTTTAAACATATACATCACATTGTTGTTACATAATTTATAAGGATAGTGTATTGCCTCTTCTTTCTCACGTATAGCGTGTTTTGTG
>JBNKGY010000358.1:0-813 GCA_050290065.1 Marinilabiliaceae bacterium | reverse complement strand
TATGCAATGATACAATATGTTGGTCCTAATTTCATTAGTTTACTTACTTTGTTTCTTTTATTTCTAATGTATAATTAAATATGTGCAGATATCTATTGCTTGGTTGAAGGATCGCCCTAAAGCTTATCAGATTCTTTGTTAGATATGGGTCAATGAAGAATTCATCGCTAAGTCCATAAAGGTCCGAGAGAGCAGAGGCACTAGCGGATTAGGGCACACGTATGGCCCCGATGGGCACGTACGTACGGGTCAACGGATGGTAAGCAAAATAATTACTAAAATACATTCATACTTTGTTTTTTCTTACTAACTCATACCCATAGGAGAAGGCAAGTGGTCAACGGCCGCCTGATATGAATGTGTGGAAGAGAGGTCACAGAAGAAGTGACCCTTCAAACCCTGACAAGTTGTGCAATCCGGTAGCCGAAGTTTGACTGGTGAGACATTGATAAAATTTTGTTACATTTTCACTATTATCGGTGTTATCATGTTTACAATTTGCTTCTATTTGCAGGAAAGTATAAGGAAGAAGTGGTCAAAAACACGGCGAAGGCTTCAACTACGAGGAGGATCTCATTGACGGCCGGGCCATCTATGACAGCGGAGGTGGAAAATCAAATGGACGGTTAGATCGATGCATTGTTTTGTTTAATTTTTTGAATGCGAGATACGATACCTCTTACTACTGTTGATTGCTTTTTTTTTAAGGTTTGCTCTGTTTGATGGGGTGATGGACTCCAGGGAGGCAATGCCGCCGAGGCAAAGTTCGTCGTCCACGTCTTCCGGTCTTACGCCTCGTGTATCTCAGATACA
>JBNKGY010000357.1:0-815 GCA_050290065.1 Marinilabiliaceae bacterium | reverse complement strand
ATATGAGTAACCGCTTGTTTATGGCAGTCAGCACGTAGCAACTTAATGAACTTAACTTGCTTAATGTAATTGCTGTTATCTTACTTTAACTTAAATTGCTTGCAACTCTTGTATAACTAGAATAGAATGCAATGTATTGGAAATAATTTGAATATAGTTGGATCATGATAGTAAGAATTTGAAATGATTTGGGTAGAGCTAAAACTTGAAAGTAAGGACTCACTCTTAGTGCGGGTTTGAAATAGTATATAGAGCTCATCCCATTAGACCTTGCATACTAGGAGTCGGTTGTTTATGGCCATGTTGACGGGTAAGTGTTGCTGAGATTTAGTTGCTCATGTTTTCCCTTGATGATGTTTTGCATGTGTGCTCTCTCTCTCCCTTTCAGTATGAGCCGTTCTTGAGGTCGACATCTCTAGGGCAAGGTGTCATTCTCGATCATCGAGTGTGAAAAATTATGAAAAATATTATATCCAATTTAGGTTTAGCCTTAATTAATACGAAATATAGAAAACATGGTTTAGTGATGAACATCCATGTAGTACATAGGATTGTGAAAAATTGTCTATGCATGGAGTACATTGTGTGAGACATGTTTGATTTTTCAACATGGTTTAGTGATGAACATGCTTCACTAAGGACATACTACTAGTGGTGGATGAAAATTGGTTCATATATAGGATGGATTTATGAAAATTGGTTCATATATAGGATGGATGAAACTGAGAGAACCCTTGGTTAATTAAGGACATGTTGTTAATGATATACATGAAAATGCTTTAGTGATGAACATGCTTCATAGGATGGATGAAAAT
>JBNKGY010000356.1:0-829 GCA_050290065.1 Marinilabiliaceae bacterium | reverse complement strand
GACTTCGAATCTAACTCGGAGTCCAGGACCACCTTTCCTCGAAATTGATGTACAAGATGCATCGTCTGACCTCCGATTTGGGTGATCTACATATGCATGGAAAGATAAGGAGATAATATTTTCAACGCAATTGGTCTCATGGTCAAGTAAAATTGGAGCCGCCTGCAATTGTAGAAAAAAATAATTTAGCATTACCCACAGACTTGCAATATTTCCTTTTCATAAAGCATCCACGCCATAATTATTCTTCAACATGATGTACCCACAAACATGTGATAATTTCCTTCCATGTTTGTGTCCAATTATGTGATAATTTGTTCTTTCAATCACAAATATTTCCTTGCCATGTTTGTGTCCAATTAATATATTATTTGTTTCCATAAATGTGTCTACGTCAATCCCTTGGCGGCTATAAAACCTGATTCCTATTGCTGAATCAGAAACAAGTCTGTTTAAACCTCATTGAGAAAGATATTGCTCTCGACTTTGTGCATATATGTGATTTCTTAAATTTTGTTTTGTTGACAATCTTTGATATTGTTCTGTATGTATTATACATTATTTAGGGATATTATTCACCGGTACTAAGAGCACTTCTATAGGGGAGCAGTTGTTACCTGATCGAGGAAGGTATGGTACCCGACATCATTCATGAATGCGACCTCTCTATCATTTTTACATTGCTTAACGTGTTTTCTTCTTCTGTTTTCCTTCATTGGTGTTACAACTATAGGTTAAGAATGGATGAATCAAAATTAGAAACCAATGTAAAAAGATGTGGAGAGTGCGCTGTAATTCACTATATTTTTCGTGTAATGTATGAGACAAA
>JBNKGY010000355.1:0-858 GCA_050290065.1 Marinilabiliaceae bacterium | reverse complement strand
TTACTTATTCCCGTCATTAATGTGTTTGTTTATCGCAATTGAAATTTCAATGGAACAATAGTGGGTTCGGACTTGCTTGTAACGTGAATAGCTTTCAACGTGAGGATCAAATAATTCTCTCTGAAATCCTTGTAGTTAATATGCACGCATAGTATGTGGGTTCCATTATCTATTCATTTTCCCATGTCTAAGTTTCTATGCACGCCTTAAACATCTAAAATTGCTCCATTGGTTCTACAATGCGGTATTAGTTTTGGAATGATATATTCTCTTTCTCTCTCTCTCTCCCTCTCTTTTGATATTCATTGTGATAATAAATACAAATAATAAAAATAAATTATAGCCTACTCATATCCGACATTTACGTCTAAGAAAGCTACACGTGAGGGGGAGTGTTAATCTATAAATTAATTATCTATCTTTTTCTATCAGCTTAAGCTTTTAGATGAATTGATTGGTACATAATAATCTAACATGGTATCAGAACCAGATATCTCGAGTTCAAATCATGATATACACGATTTATTAAAAAAATTATAGCCTACTTCTACCCACATTTACACCTAAAAGAGAGTTGCACGTGAGGGGAAGTGTTAAAGTATAAATGATTTGTCCACCTTTACTTATCGGCTTAAACTTTTAGGTGAACTGGTTGGTGCATAATAATCTAACATGATATTAGACCCAGGGAATTCTTAGATGTCCACCACAACTGCTTCTCTTTCTTCCTCCTCCTCCCCTGCCACCATGTCCTCCGCCAATTCCTCCTCTGTTGCTTCGATTCCCTTGCACCAAGCGGTCACCCTCCGCCTCAGCAAAACCAACTACACACTATGGCGTGCCCAACTCCTTCTGTTT
>JBNKGY010000354.1:0-954 GCA_050290065.1 Marinilabiliaceae bacterium | reverse complement strand
TTTGGTGCTCAATTTATCCACTACTCCTGCTAGTTTAGAGCAATCATTAGTGGAACCTGTTGCTGAATTTCCATTATTACAAGATGATTATAAGATTGTTCCATGTGACAAAGAAAAGTTGTGTGATCATGCTTCACTTATATCTACAACACAACTAGTGCACGGACACTACGGTAATTCCTGCAAGCAATCGAAGAACAAGCAAGAACAAGATAAACAAGAACACAATCTAAATTCAGAAAATTTGGGGTCTTGAATCAAGTAGAATGGATGGTGTAGCCGACACACGCGTCTACAAGGAAGTAGCAGCAGCTAAACTTACAATAAAACAAAACTCAATTTATTTATGACGGCTATGGAGGTATATGAGAGGGTGGAGGATGACCAAATGGGTGTTGGGGTCATGCTCCAACCCTAGGACACGCCCCTATTGGGCCCAACTTGATACATAGCCCACGGGGTCAAGATATGGTAACAGCGCCGTGATAGATTCTGTGGACCTCATTGTTTTGACTTTTTCTGTGGACTCAGAAGTAATTCGGATATGATACTTGTTCCATTGGAAATCTGATCCTCTTATCTTTCCATCCATATAAAGAACGTCCAAAACGGAGTTGGTATGTGATCTGGATGATGATTTTGATGCGGATTGTTCCTGAAATCCGAATTGGATTTCAGCTCGACTTGGATTGGGACTCCAACTTGGCTTGGCCGCCTTTGCTGCTCCTTTGCACCTCCACATCTTTATTTAAGACCTTCCTTATCTTCTCCATAGATCCTAATCATCATAACATTATTAGGTAGCAATATATTCTCAGAATCATCAATAAAAGCTTATAGGAACAGACTCACCGTTGACAGAATACAACTCTGTATAAAATCAGTGATTGTGACCGACTCTGATAAGGTATCCACATGAGGCTGGATCCGTCTCAAAGTAGACTTGATGATCTG
>JBNKGY010000353.1:0-972 GCA_050290065.1 Marinilabiliaceae bacterium | reverse complement strand
CTTGACTCCGTACACTAAGACTCTTACTCTAAAATTGGGAAACTAGGAACATTGAGAAGGATTTAGAAAATTTACTATGCTTTTGAGCTTATGGGATAAAGGACGAGGCTCCCCTTGGCAGCCCTTTTATAGGGGAGCCAAGGTGTGGCCGACCGGCCAAGGTAGGTGGCCGGGCGGTCAGCACATATGGCCAAAAGCTCTCCAATTTGTCTCCAATGTGCAGTGATTGAGATAAAGAGGAAAATAGTAGAAGGGAAAAAGGGGCAAGGTCGTCGGCCGGCCATAAATCATTGGCCGGGTGGCCAAACTTGGCCTCCACTTGAGTAGAATAGGAAGTTGTTTGTGAAGTTTCATCTATTCGGCAAATCATTTGGTTGTGATCTCTCCCAATTCAGCAAGCTTCTGGACTTCTCTAAATCTTCCTTACTTGAATCAACTGCTATGAGAAATTTCAATAAGGTTGAGTTTAGTGATACTATTTCTGGAAAATCTGCTAGGCTTAGGTTCAGTGATATTCACAACCCTAGTCTAAGGTTCTTGCATAGGTGGATGTCGTTCATGCTCTTTCCCATGGCGGAATTGCGTTCTATTACTACTCCTGAGATTAAATGTATGTTTGCTATGGTAAATAGGATCAAGTACACTCTTGTAGCCGACATTGTCGCCTACTTTAAAAATGTGCACAAAATATCAGGACTCATCAAGTGTACCTCCATGGTCACTCGGATTGCCATGAATCTTGGGTGTCCTGAAATAGCCAACCTAGCCTACATTGTGGGGGTTCTACTTCTTTTTTCTCTTTTTTTGTTTTTTTCTATACTCCATCTCTTGAGGACTTGGGGGTTTTTGATGATAGGAGAAAATCACTTCTTCAAAAACCTCTTTTCAAATAGCATGACATGGAATGACATGGTCATAACTATGGATATATTGGCGGTGGACGCACATTCTGGGATGGAATTATGCACGCCA
>JBNKGY010000352.1:0-1013 GCA_050290065.1 Marinilabiliaceae bacterium | reverse complement strand
TAGGGAGGAGCATTTGATGAGTTCCCAATGTCATCATCGAAGTGATCTTCTTCGATTGACAAGGGAAATGGAGTGGGGTCTTCAATTTTTTCTTCTGAGCCTATTCCCGGTGCAGTGAGTTGAAGCAATTATTGCTTTGCTGGTAAGACTGAGATATCTGAGGTGTCCAGATAAATGATTATCAGCTCATCCTCAGAAATTAGTGGAGTTTTGATTTGCAGATCTTCAAGCGGAGTGACTGAGAGGATTCTATCCAAGATTGACTTCCCCTCTTCAACTGTGCAATGAACAGAGAATCCCCAAGAAGTCATATCTAGATATTCAGCGGATTCTGTACCCAACCCGTGCACAAAATGCTGCATAAATATAGCATCTGGAATAGATAACTCTGGACCCGATAAAGTAAGTTGATTGTATCTGGACTAGGCTACTCCCAAACTCTTTCCTTCTGAGCAAAATTAAGAACCTCATTGCGAAGATCAATAATCTTGGACAACGGGAGGAAGGTGAAACAGAACTGATCTTTTAAGATAGCCCAACTGCCATGACAACTGCTGACATGGAGCTTGTACCACTGCTTTGCCCATCCCGTTAGCGAGAACGGAAAGGCTTTCCACTTAAGTGTCTCATGATTCATTACTAATATCATGAGGGTGTCACATATCTCCTCAAAATGTTGTAGATGCTTGTACGGATTTTCATCCAAACCTCCAGCAAAATTCAACTCTCTGACCAAGGATATGAAATTCGGGTGAATCTCATACCCCTCAGCTTCGATGGGATGTGATGAAGTAGCTGGTTCTAGATACTTCCCCTTCGGAGCTGAAAAATAGTAGATAGGGGTGCAAACCATACCTACTCTACTACTACTAATTTTTATTTTTAATATAAAAGATGGATTAAGATAAAAGATACTAATCTAGCACAGCTGTCCCCGGCAACGGCGCCAGAAAGCTTGTTGGCGGTCCTTAAGCCAAACAGAATAATCTGTAAGCATACAGATGCCAATTGTA
>JBNKGY010000351.1:0-1027 GCA_050290065.1 Marinilabiliaceae bacterium | reverse complement strand
CTAATGACCTATCTCTAGCCATAGGATCAACAAGGGTGGATTGGAAAGTAAGCCTAATGCAACTACGACATCCATTCAACTCCTACAACTTAATGCACAAGCAAGAATCATAATTAAGATAAAATTATAAAAAATCAAGGATAGTGGTTAAATGCACTGGGGCTTGCCTTGATCACAATAATGTTAGCATCCTCGCCACTTGACGCTTGTGGACCTTCGAACACCCATTGTACTTGCTCCGCTTGAACTTCCATTTTTGGCTCCGGGAGGTCTATCGTATATGCAAAAGATGGCCAAAATTAAAATGTGTAATGCATGGGGTGCAAAGTGCAATATGATACATGATCAGGAGTATTCTACTCATTTTAATTCATAAAAGCCATTTTACTAATTTATTTCTAAACTTTTCTATTTATTAACTATTTAACTAAGCACTAGAAAATTAATAACATGAGATTTAAGAGTCTAACAAGGGTGTATGATTTTATACAGGTTTCATACAACATGGGGGAGCATCATACCAAGGTTGAGTATTTTTCTAACCTTAATCTATTTATTGCCATTTCTTTACCATTGTACTAGAAATTAATTCCTAATAATAATTTTGTGTAGGTAATAATTATGGGAAATTTTGTACAAGATACTGAATATGATGTGCACATGTATGCCAAGTCTGAGTACTCACATATTTATGGATTTTTATAATTAAATCCTTCAAGCTTTGAGTTGTAACAATTTTACAGAAGGCAGAATGTTCAAAAATGAGATTTGTCCAGCCTAATGACAAGATATACTCCTAAAGATTTTATAGAAATTTGTTTCGTATTTTTCCGAGTAGTATTGTACTTTCTACATATTTTAGAACTTACACAATTTTCTGGAATTATAAATGAAAATGAAAAATTGGAAAACACTGCCGCACAGTGTTGGGCCAGATTCGGCCGACGGGCTCGGCACTACTGGCCTGGCCCACGACCATTTCGGCCTGGCTGGGGTAGCCGATGGATCGACGTGCACGCGCGCAGAG
>JBNKGY010000350.1:0-1036 GCA_050290065.1 Marinilabiliaceae bacterium | reverse complement strand
ATTCTCTACTCATTATAAACTTGTTTAATTAATAATGAGTTGAAGATGTAATTATCTGACGGATTTTCTTAGTTTTACATAAGCTCCCGTGAAACGGGTTTTAGTTCAACACAGCATCATAAACCATGCGGGGGTTAGGTGCGACCATCATAAAGCTATTCGTAGGGTTTTCAGCCCAAATATGCGAGTCAAAAATAAATCTCAAATTGCATATCCTGAAAATAAACCTCACCCCAAAGCCCTTAAAATAGAGCATAACAACCTATTTTTAAGGTTTAAAATGACAGCATAACGGTTTTAAGACAGACTGCTGTTAGCGGTAATTGAATAAGATCTTTGAAAATTACCGGCATAGATCTTCTTATCAAAAGTGTATTTCTTCAGTTTAGAATTTTTGTAAAGCCAGATTGAATTATTGTCAGTAATCCAAAAATCTTTGTTATGATCCTGATACATAAGTTTTGGATAAATGAGTAACGAATCAGTATAAATATTACTTCCCCGTGCTATTGTTATAAATTCAGATTTGTCTGGTTTACAGATGATTTTAACAATACCCATGTCAGTTACAGCGAATAACGACCCAGTTTGAGTTTTGTAAAATGACTTGACATATTTACTTGGAAGGTTGGCGGTATGTGATTGAAAATAAATCTTATTGAATCTTTCGAGTCCATTGTCTGTTGCTAACCTTTTACATCCCGACTATCTTGTGCTACGGCCTTTATAAGATTGTTGTTTAATCCTTATTTCGTATTGTATCTGAAGGTTTTGTATCCCTGTATAAATGCCGAAAGGCTTAATAAAAGTGATAAAATAAGACAACTGATAAATTTTATTTATTGTAATTTAATGAGTTTAAACTAATCATGTTTATGTATATGAGGCGTAATTACTACAAACCATAATTCGATATAAAATTTTATTCGAACTATGGTTATCATTTCAAGGTAAAGATAGTTTTTAATTAGTACTTGCACGAAAACTCAAGTGGCAGATAAGAAAGCTTCATTTTTGAGGCTTTCGAAGCTCTAAA
>JBNKGY010000349.1:0-1044 GCA_050290065.1 Marinilabiliaceae bacterium | reverse complement strand
ACTTTAGTTCATACAAAATCGGCCGAAATATTGTTTAACCCGACTTCCCTGTTTAACTGATCAATTAACCAGGGAGGCTACAAAAACAAAGAAAATGAATGAATTGAAGAATTTTGCCATGGGTTCACTGGGTACTCTGGGAGTATTGGAACTTACAGATGCTCAATTATTAAATGCCCTGGAAACAGATCCTCAATCTCTACTGATCAGAACCGTCCTCACTCTTGTTGCAGGAGTTCTTACTACAGTAATTTCAAGATGGCTCAAAAATAAGAAAGTCGGTAATGAAACTACTGCGCCTGAATCAAAAGGCAATAAAATCAAAAATTTATTTAAAGTAAAAACCAGAAAAAATAAATAGTCATGGGAAAATATGAAAACGGAATCCTTGGTGGATTCAACGGAAAAGTGGGTAATGTGGTAGGAAGCACCTGGAAAGGCATTAGCTATATGAAAGCAAAACCCAACAAAGGCAATAGAAAAACGTCTGAGAAACAAATGATTCAAAGGGCTAAGTTTTTATTTGCGACAAATTTTATACAACCATTAAATCCTATTATTCAAATTGGCTTTCGCAAATTAGATATTCATAAGTCGCCTAAAAATGCGGCCATGTCTGATCTGTTAAATTACGCCATCACGGGTGATTATCCATCCTTTGGTATTGATTTCAGAAATCTTAAGCTTTCGAAAGGGAGCCTGGAAAATCCCGAGGATTATTCCATTGAGCTACAGGAGAACCGGGTGGTTTTTAACTGGACATTAGATAGCGCAAGTGAAGATGCTTAGGTAATTTGATCGACATTGATAATCCGGGTTTAGCAAACAACATAGAGACTTTGCTTTTATAAAGATTTCTCTTGAAAAAAAGTGTGACCTCATAGTATGCTGTTTTTAAACAATTCAAATATATCCTTCTTCATTAAATGATAAAATAACAGTAATTTTACCGTAACTTAAAAAAACCATATATTAACCTGAGTTCGATTAAAATTAGCGAGCTCAAATTTCAGTAAATGATTGATTTACAATATAAATTTTTGA
>JBNKGY010000348.1:0-1072 GCA_050290065.1 Marinilabiliaceae bacterium | reverse complement strand
CCGTCTTCCCACCCGTACCCGACCCTTATGCCTCGCTGACTCCTGCTGAGTTAGCTGCTTTTGGCATTGGTCCCTCTCGTCCTCCTGCTGGGTACGATGATGACGATGACAATAATGATGATGATGATGATGGTGATGGCGCGGCGGCCGATGACGAGGAGACGGAGGACGACGAGTAGTGGTTGCAGCCATCTATCCTTTTTCGGTCTTTTCCCTTTTTGGTGTTTTGACGCCAAAGGGGGAGAAGATAGTTATTCTTATCATTTTTCATTCTAGTGTGTAATGGTTGAGTTGTGTGAGTAGTGGTTGTGATGGACAAGAACTTTTAATATTTGGCTTGTAAAACCTTTTATAAAGATTTGAACTTATTTATATATCTATCTATCTATATATGCTTGTTTATTATGCTTATATCTCCATGAATGATGATATTATGTATTTGTGGTTATGCCTTGTTATTCATATTGCTGGTGTAATCTTGTGCTATTGTTGGTGTAATCTTGTGCGTATTCTTATTGATTCACTATATCTTGTCACTTGATTACACACATCTTCTTAGTCACCCCACATTTTGAAAAATTGTACAAAAAGAGCTCTCACATTTCTCTTGGTCTGAATTGTGTGTTGTTCATCCCATGCATATCTTTATGGGGAGCTCCTTGTACAAATTTGGAAAACAAAACTCCTTATGCTTATTTGTTGAAAAACTCTAAGTGTTATCATCAATCACCAAAAATGGAAAGATTGAAAGTGCATCTAAGCCCCCGTGTGGGTTTTGGAGGATTGATGACCAACAATTAGATATCTAACCTTGTGTTGAGAGTTTTGTAGTGTACAACATCCAAAGAGGCAATACGGATGTTGAAATAAATTTCTATATGGGCATTAATGATGAAAAAGGAAAAAGTTACGAAGATTACGTAGAATTGAAGATTATATAATTTATTTGAGTTCTAGGAGCTCCGTACTATCAAGGCAGATACATTGGGTGAGTTGGTAAAGTACAAAATATCAAAAATATATCCTACCACCAAAAATTCATGTCAGGCCAGACATATCCGCCCCCTAGCCG
>JBNKGY010000347.1:0-1085 GCA_050290065.1 Marinilabiliaceae bacterium | reverse complement strand
GATTTTACACCTGTGATAAGTGTCTTATTATTATTAAATTAAAACCATAAGGGGAGTAATCCCAATATTACACCACAACTAAGAAAATTTTGGAGAGTAAATTTTTGGTGGTGGATTATGAGAGCACAATTTTGAAATGTGTTATATGATTACTAAGTTTACTAAGAAAATGTTAAGGGCAACGGGAAGACCAAAATATTAATACAAAAGTACCCCGTAAGAATCAGTGCCTACATGATTTAATCATGTGAGCAATATAAGTAGTAAGAGTAAGAATATCTCCTTATTAATTAATCTTCAAAATTGTGGGTCTGTCGTTAAGACCACATTTTGAGGGGGGATTATGAGATTAATTAGTATTCTCCATATATATAAGAGTGATCTATTAATAAGTGTGACTGTCCGGGGGAGTACGACGGTCAAAATACCCCTACATCGTCATAAGAATTATGGCTAAATTCCTGAACTTTTTGTTCTTCAAAGATAGCATTGTCTCCTGTGGAGACATTAAGATACATAATTTTCTTAAGTTTTAAGTTTATAAGAAAATGAAAGATAAGCACTGTCTTACTTAGAATTATGAAAGATGATATGGGGAGTATGATATTGTGAGAAATGAATTTTGAAGAGTAGTGGATTCGTATGCCCACTACGATGATTCAGAAGATATTTTCTCAATATCTACGGATGCTGCATTTTCATTGCAACACTTGATGTTAGTTTCTTAATGATGATGACTAAGTGATCGAGCTTTCCATTATTCAGGAATCTGAAGTTTTGTCATCATTTACAAAGCAATGTCCCTATGATAATGTTGGTTAAGGGCATGAGAGAATTCTTTTATCCGAAAGGATTAAGGCTAAGTAAGATGACATGAGTTCAATAAGAACCAATAAGTTTTGTTTGTTAGAAAAAGGTCATAAATGAGCCATTATAGTGACTATGACGGAGTCTACAGGAAATAGCCTAGATTTCTTTTATCCGAAAGGCTTAAGGCTAAGTAAGATGACATTAGTTCAATAAGAACCAATAAGTTTTGTTTGTTAGAAAAAGGTCATAAATGAGCCATTATAGTGGACTATGAC
>JBNKGY010000346.1:0-1164 GCA_050290065.1 Marinilabiliaceae bacterium | reverse complement strand
GTACACACACAGAATGGTTTGACTGAATCTCTAATTAAGAGAATTAAGTTAATTGTGAGACCTTTACTACACAAGTGCAATTTACTTATAAGTTGTTGGGGTCATGCAGTCTTACATGCTATTGATCTAATTCAATTGTGACCAATTGTATATCATAGCACTTCCCCGCTATATTTAGTACGTGGTAATGCTCTAAGCATTTCCCATCTGTGGAAATTTGGTTGCGCTGTATATGCACCAATTTTTTTGAACGAAAACAGGAGGAGAATTCCCCTACTGTACTTTTATTAAAATAAATAAAAACAAAATCCATCTCTTAACTGATGTTGGGTTTAATTGTCATAACGAATATGATATTGTAACAGTATTGTCACATGAACTAGGTCACGTTCTTTTAGGGACTAATCATAGCAGTAATCCACAAGACCTTATGTATAGAAAAATTGAATTTTGTCAAGTTAAATTTCCATCAGAAAATGAAATTAAAAAAATTAATACGACAAGCATTTAAATAGAAAGAGCATTAACTATGGAAGAATATACAGTAAAAGTTTTTAGTAATAAAACAGTGTGGTATCAAAATGGTAAGTACCATCGAGTAAATGGTCCAGCTATTGAATATAATAATGGTGACAAGTCTTATTATCAAAATGGCAAATTACATCGAGAAGATGGTCCCGCAATTGAACTGAATAATGGTTCTAAATCTTATTATTTAAATGGCAAGCTACATAGAGAAGATGGTCCGGCTGTTGAACTGAATAATGGTTACAAAGCATATTATCTGAATAACAAGCTACATCGAGAAGATGGTCCAGCTGTTATATATTCTATTGGTAGTAAAGAATATTATGTTAATGGTATTTTTTTACCAGAAAAAGACTTTCTTGCTCGACAGAATTCTTGTAATGCAAAGACTATTACTGTAGATGGAAAAGAATATAAACTAATTCCAGTTTGAGCATTTAAATAGAAAGAGCATTAACTATGGAAGAATATACAGTAAAAGTTTTTAGTGATTCAACAGAGTGGTACCAAAACGATAAGTTGCATCGAACAAATGGTCCAGCTGTTGAATTTATTAGTGGTGACAAGTCTTATTATCTAAAAGGTAAACGTCATCGAGAAGATGGTCCGGCTATTGAATTGGCTAATGGTGATAAA
>JBNKGY010000345.1:0-1199 GCA_050290065.1 Marinilabiliaceae bacterium | reverse complement strand
AGAGGCAGTGGAATGGAACCCGAGGCCTAGAGTCGATGGAGGCCACGCTTGATGGCTAGCCAGCCATGTGGCTAGGCCGGCCGGCCAACACCTGGTACTGACTTAATCAAGTCTGTAATTACTCCTTGGAGTCCTGTAAATACCCCCCTGCCAATGGAATTCACACACACCACACTCTATTTGTCATTCTCTACTTGTAAAGGTTCTGGTTTAGTAGTAGTAGTGCTGGTGAAGCCCTGTCAGGAGTCGAGAGTCGAATTGAGTCTTCGCTCGAGCTCCGAAAGTAGTCTCGGAGATCGGTGAGCTCTTGTATCTTTACCTTTCTTTATAGACTTTGAGTCCTAGTTCTTATATGTTCTGTTTTTGTTTTGTCTTGAGCTTTGATGCGTGCATAGTTACTATCACTTGGTCCCTCTTGTTTGTTGTTATTGCTCTGTGGGTTATCTGTCTGACTCGGTAGATTACTCTAGCTCCTCATAGCTCGAGTGCTTTACCGACATTGGTGTGTTTCCTTATATTTCATCGGTTGATGGAGAAGCATTTGGTTTTACTCACGGATGTGGTGTCTGGGTTTAAATCCTTTAGTGGAGCTCCACACCTTGCACGGAAGTGTGGTACCCGTAGGAGTGACAGTCCTGTTAGGGCTTTGTAATCCACCACACCGAGGTCGTGGCAAGATGGCCAAACCTGGGCTGCTGTGTCCCCTTGTGTGGATTCCCTGCTATGATATAGTTTGTGAGAAACTGGGGTTGCCAAGCAGAGTAGGCAGCATAGCAGGTGATTTGGAATCCAGGGTAACGTGCTGTGATAGACAAGACTAGAATAGATCCTTAGGAGTTGACCCTCTTCTCGAGTCTCCCGACTAGGTGGAACCTTAGCATACCCATAGAACCTGAAGAACTAGTGTCTGTTTGTCCGTTAACCCCAGTTAATGTAACCTCTATATAGCCTAGTAGTACTCGTTGGAGTTACTCTCTGTGTTAGTCTTAGACATGATAGAGATCCTTTCTCCCTTAGGAAAATATAAATATGATATCTGGAGAATACTCCCGATGAAGTGCTACATTGGCAATTCCATGCGCTTGCGGATCTGCATAAGAAACGTCAACAAGCATTTCTGGCGCCATTGTCTGGGAGGAAGCTAATATCTTTTATCTATCTGTAGATTACACAGGATAATTCTAGCTAGTATTATTAGT
>JBNKGY010000344.1:0-1276 GCA_050290065.1 Marinilabiliaceae bacterium | reverse complement strand
ATGGCTAAAGTTAATCTAGGGTTTCATAAACTTTTTTGCATAAAGTACATGTTTGTTTTAGGTGTTTAGTCATCGTATTTGTATGGATCTAGTAGCCCCTCTTATATTCTTCAATTTGTATGGTTTATTTTTAGGTGTTTTTATGGAGTATTAGTAGTTTTTTAGTTCTAGATTTAGAAATAGGAGAGAGAAAATATATAAAAATTGTCATATTTTCTCTAAAATATGTGGTAAATCATATTTTTAAATCCTATGGAAAATATTAATATTTATGATATATTGGAACTCATATGCTATTTATCATGTGAAATATTATTCTCTTTATTTTTCATATGAAATACTATTTTCTATTTATAAGGAATTCATCAATTGTATTCAAAGGTAAACAACATATGAACCGTGTGTTCATCTCAAATTTTGTTATAACTATAGTTACTAATGATGATCCTTTTTGTAATAGTGTGTACAAATGGTATGTTAGCCAAGGTGGGCGGCACTCTCCAAAACATAAAGAAGAGATGCATGTTCGCTACAGATTTCCGGTATTAACATATACATCATTGTAGCCTACATATTTATTAAATATGCATTGCCATATGTACTAAGATATTTATTTTTCTATTAAAGTGTAATAAACAGGCTCCAGGTACTGTTCATTATGATTATTATGTGTGCTACTACTTAAACGCCAACACTGATGGGAAGTACTTAAAAAGTCTCATTGAAAAAGATCCTGATGTCATAAGTATAACAACCTTGACTTATCGGTTATGAGAAAGTTGATTCATTGCATAATTTGATGTTTTGATTTCTGCTTAGAACCCTGACCCGTCGTCAAGTATCCATCTCCCAGAAACCCAACTCATTGCAATTTCAGAAAGATTTTGTCACTTTATGATGCATGAGTTTATATCGTCTAAAGGCAGGTATTACCCAGGAAATGGCCACATGGCTGATAATGATGCCCTATGCGATTGGGCCGGTGAGTCACAAGACAAGCTGCGTATTATTCATCAATATTTTGAGCACTACCTAGGTGTATGAACTTCTGTTATGGTCATATATGATGTATGAATTTCTGTCATTGTCATATTATTATACATTTGTGTGATGTTTAATGAAATATGTCTGAACCTGATTTTATTGATTTTTTATGAAATATGTGGCAAAATATTGTCCTGTCCAGCAATGACAGATGAGCTAACGTCAGCTCTCCCATCATTGTTGTATGGCTAGTTCCGACGACTACATGATGTCAGCAGCACGGGCAACTGAC
>JBNKGY010000343.1:0-1308 GCA_050290065.1 Marinilabiliaceae bacterium | reverse complement strand
CGTGCTTAATTTTGTGGCTTGACAATTGGAGAAGGCAAGTAAATGTAGCGCCGTGGTCTACACGCTTTCACTTGTTATTTGAATTACCTCCACTTAATTTCAGAATTCACATGAGCCAAATAACTTGATAAATGAATTTTATTTTACTTATCTTGGACTATACTTTATCATCCATTGTGGTATTCTTTTTATATTGAAGTTTGAAGTATATGAAGTCCATGCATTGCAATGTTGCATTTTTGCACCTTCCTTTGGTATGCATAAGAAGACACCGTAGCCTGATATTGGTGCGGTAAGTACCGGTACAGCAACGCACGTTGAATTGAGCAACGTGGTTGCAACCCTCACTTCCTTTTGTTGGATTTGGGGTAGAAGTGAAGACATGCATTGCATCTCATATCATTGCATCATTGCATATGAATTATGAAGAGAGATGTATATTGTTATATGCAGATTGTTCTATCTATGAAGATCTATTATTCTATTATTTACTTGTAATCTTGTGTGTTTAAACTATTGCTTAATCAGCTGTGATTTTAAATAACTTGTTAAAGCAAATTTCTTGTTGAGGTTTTTCATAAACCTCATACGTTTTATTTTTCCCCTTTTAGGTACTTGAGCACGAAGACCATGAGTGTGGGATGGGATTAGAGACACGTGTGCACTGTCTTAATGGAGTTATTTGTCAAACACGTGTTATAATAATAATAATAATAATGGTTTACTCGTTGGTTTAAATTAAATGTTGGCAGTTGCTTCCGCTTACTCTGGTCTTTTAGATTTATGCCTATATTTTTCTATTGCCTTTGTTTTATTATTGTCTTGTAGCGTGGTAACGCCTCCCAACCTTGTTGTTGTTGTTGTTGGGGGTGTTACAATCATGAAGTGTAATGCATGTGGTGCAAAGTGTAATATAATGCATGAACAGGAGCACTCTACTCATATTGACTCATAAAGCTATTTTTACTAATTTACCCCTAGCCTCTCTATTAATTTAGCAAATCATTTAAGCATTAGAAAATAAATAACATGAGATTGGTAAGGCTAACATGTTTCTATGATTTTATGCAGGTCCTAAACAGTATAGAGAAGCACTATACCAAAAATGAATATTTTCCTAAGCATATTCTATTTACTACAATTTATTTATTGCAAGAACAGAAATTAAATCATAACAAATAATTTGAGTAGAAAATAAATATGATCAATTTTTGTATAAGCTAATTAACATGATTTTCACAAGTATGCAAAGATTCAAGATTTAAAGTTTCATGAAAAGTTTGTAATTAAATACTTCAAGTTTTGAAT
>JBNKGY010000342.1:0-1399 GCA_050290065.1 Marinilabiliaceae bacterium | reverse complement strand
ATGTGAGTTTACTGCTGTAAATGATCATTTTGAAAGCAAGAGTAACGAAAAAAATGGAGTTTTCTTGCTGACACTAAATAACCTGAATTTTATACGAAATATTAGATGCAGAACACTGGTTGATATAAAATAAAGGAAAATTCTCTCTCTCTTAGGATTTCATTTGACGTGGATGAAATTTTTACTATGTATAGTATGTTGCTGCTTGATTAGGTATGATAGGTTTGTAATGTCAAGGCATACAAAAAACAATTGTAGATGAATTTAGGAGGTTTGTTATGAAAAATTTATTTCTTAATGTAATTAAAAGCAAGGTAGTTTCACCTTGGTGGATTTTAGCGATAGATATGGTGGTGGTGGTTAATGCTTATCTGATAGCATTTATTTTAACGTTAAGTTTTCAACTTTCATCATTTAATATGTTGGGACTTATAACTTCTGGGGGTGTCTTGTTTACAATTTATTTATTTACTTATCTGGTTACCGGAACATACAAAGGAGTAGTTAGGCATAGTAATTATTTTGAATTAAAAATGTTAATCATTGCTTGTTTTAAGGCGTTTGTTTTGATTTTATTTGTTGATCTCGTCCTAAAAGCATATAATATTATGTGGTGGAAAGTTTCCGAAACTGTTTTGTTCATTCATTTCCTATTAACTACAATTTTAAGTTTCGCATTACGTATAGTGGTTAAGGAAACCTATTACTACTTTACCAAAAAGCATGCAATAATCAATACGTTAATTTTTGGGGCCGGCAATATGGGGCAAGTTGCTTTAGAAGCCATTAGAAATGACAAAGACAATGTATTTCATGTTTTGGGTTTTGTAGATGACAATCCTATTAAATGGAATGTAAAATTACACTCGATACCTATTCAGAGCTGGGAAAGTGCCAAACGCAGTAGGCTAGTTAAAGAAATAAAAGTGATCATCCTGGCTATTGATAATATTTCAGTGAATCGTAAAAAGGAAATTACAAGAGATTGTATTGAAATGGGATGGATTCTAAAGGTGATGCCTACCGTTGGTAATTGGGTAAATGGTATCTCCAATAGAAAACAGATACGAGATATTCGTATTGAGGATATTTTAGGCCGCAAGGAAATTAAATTAGACCTTAAACGGATTTCTGCAGGATTAGAGAATAAGGTTGTTTTAGTTACTGGTGCTGCAGGGTCAATTGGTTCCGAAATTGTTCGTCAGTTATTACGATACCCCATAAAAAAAATTCTATTGCTGGATATCTCTGAATCTGCTTTATATGATCTGCAACAAGAATTGGTTTTTATAGCTGCCAAGGGATTGACGTGGACAAAGTTATGGAAAGAAATAATTTGTTAATTGGACACAAACATGGCAAGGAAATATACTTGATTGAAAGATTTGTCGTATGTGAT
>JBNKGY010000341.1:0-1439 GCA_050290065.1 Marinilabiliaceae bacterium | reverse complement strand
CGAGTTCCATAAAAAAGAATACTTATTAGGAATAATTCTGTACGTCCGGAACTGTGGGGGATAGGCGGAGTAATCCGCTATTTTATCCCGATTGTAGGCAATTCTGCCCTATAAACAAGCTGAATTGATTATAGAAAGGTAATTAATTCAGTATTTCATTTATTAATACGATTGCTGGTAAAATTTACAAAAAATTGATTTGCTGTCATTAATAATTTTGTAGATTAACGGCTTCTCAGAATTTTAGACAAACTTTAAATTATTTAATGACAATTAAATCAAATCAATTATGAAACATATAACTATCTTTTTTATTTTATTTCTATTATCTGTTATCGTATCCAATGTACAGGCACAACTACCTGTTAAACCGCTTGCCCCACAATTGGAATTATTGAAAAGCGATAATCCAAAATATGCTGCAAATAAAAAACTTGTTTACAACATGTGGCGTGAGTTCATTGACGCTGGACATATGGAAGTTGCAGAAAAATATTTTACTGAAACTTATATGCAACATAACCCTAATGCTGCAACTGGTAGAAAAGCTTTAGTGGCATTCTTTTCGAGATGGGCAAAACCACAAGCTGTATCGGATACTATTAAAAGTCAGGTTGTTGCCATTGTGGCGGAAGGAGACTTAGTAGTAATAAGTTTTGTAAGTGAGAGAACAGATCCGAATGATGGAAACAAAAAATACACAACTACATGGTTTGATATGTTCCGAATCGAAAATGGTAAAATCGCTGAACATTGGGATTCTTCTGAAAAAATGAAACTTGATTAACATCACTATTCTACAGATTGCAGTTTAGAAACTTTCACCAACAACAGCTCATATGCAAATCGGGTTTCAGAGGTTTTGCAGGTGTGACTACCGCAGGCAAGTTTTGTATCGGTAGATACCGACATAGTTACGCAATCACGCACTACGCATAGCCGAGAACCTTATCTACAAGTGTGACTGACGACCAGACATTGACATTTTACAATAAAATATTATAAAATAATCGAACTGATTTGTTCGTAGCTCTTTGATAATTAACTGCAGTCTGAGAAGAACCGGGGCGAAATCCTGGCTCGGTAACACCTTTGAAATTAAAAATCATGTATAAGTAATCTTAGCATTCACTCACTGCTAAATTCATAAAGCATTACAATGCTCATGGTTCCTGGATCAAAGCTTCTCTTTCCCGGAAAAGAGACAAAGAAGGCAGATGATTATTAGGAAAACGGATTCGAGGCAATTGTTTGATTTTATGCATGGTTCCTTTTTTACACACCGGGCATTGAGTTATACCAATTTCACCATGAGGTTGGCGTTAAATAATTGTAGAGACATTAGGTTTATACAATACATCAATTATACCAATTAAAACAATAAATGCGCCGGTATAATGCCGAGCTAAATTCAAGCTACTTTAGGAACGAAGTGAACT
>JBNKGY010000340.1:0-1456 GCA_050290065.1 Marinilabiliaceae bacterium | reverse complement strand
CAGTATACTAGCGTATATGAGGATTTGGATTTTGAGCAACAACGCAGTAGTTGGATTTTATAGACGAACACTATTTAGTTTGAAAAAGGCAAGCAGTTGAATATCCCAATTATTAACATTCCTTCTTTTACTTTCAATCATTCACTGTAAACTTACTATCAAATAGAACTGCTTGCCTTAAAGCTGCAACCTGTAGTTAACCCAATTTTTAATTAATTTCTTCTTCTTTAATAAAACCTTCTGAAACAACTGTTAAATTAATATTTTGCTTATGTACAATTTGCGCTTTAAGCAATATTGCAGGTACAAGTCGTTTTCCGTTATTAACGGTTATGTTCATGTTAGAAGGAGCTTCTCCGTTAGAAATTTTAACAGCTGCATCAGCAGCCGCAAAAGCAAGTGATTCAATTGGCTTATAAACCGTCATTGTTTGATTACCTCCAACAATATTTCTAATGGCTGCTATGTCAGCATCCTGACCTGCTACTAAAACACTACCTGCCAAATTGAATTCTTTTAAGGCACTTATGGCGCCTTGAGCTAAAACATCATTACTAGCTATAATAGCATCTAATTCTGCTCCGGGGGTACTTAAATATTCTTTGATTATTTCATATCCTTCATGTAGCGACCAGCTATTTGTGAATTTATTAAATACAATTTCAATATCACCTTTTTCAACTAATGGCTGAAGTACATTCATTTGCCCCAGATTCAGAAGATAGGCATTGTTATCAACCGTAGAACCGCCAATTATTCCATATTTACCTACAGGTTTTATTTTGGTAAGATAATCTGCTTGTAATTCACCAATTGCAATGTTATCTGTTGAAATGTAATAATCAAGATTGCAATTTCTAATGAGTCGGTCATAGGAAATTACGGGAACGTAATTTTGATGTGCTAATTTTACAATGTCTCCGGCTTTTTCCTGATTAACAGGAATTACAACCAGAACCTCAACACCATTATCAATCATTTCCTGTGCTTGTTTCAATTGCGTGTCAGTATCAGAATTAGCAATTAATACTTCACAAGTACCACCTAGTTCTATCACTTTTTCTTCAAAAAGTTTCTTGTCTTTTTTCCAACGTTCCTGGTTGAAGCTATCCATTAACAATCCAATATGGGGTTTGTGTGTGCAACTACTAAAAATAATTAGACCCATAAGAAGAGCAGCTAGTATGTTTATTTTTTTTTGCATAACTAGATTTATTAAATGTAAATTAAGGGATTAATCAAATTATAATTTACAAAAAATGATTTGAAATGAAAAATGTATTTTCATCAATAGTTTATAATTAACAAACCAGAGATTATTGGTAAATAGATTTAGGCTTGTTACAAACCCGGATATGCATTAGAAAGTCTATTATACCAATTTCACTATGAGGTTGGCGTGAAATAATTTTAGAGATATTAAGTTTATCACAATAATTGTACGTTTGATGTTTAT
>JBNKGY010000339.1:0-1631 GCA_050290065.1 Marinilabiliaceae bacterium | reverse complement strand
TAAGTTAAGATTAAATTTTTGTAATATAAGTTTACCAATTTCAGAGCTCGTTGCTCATTAGTTGGTTAATTTCCTAGATTGAGAAATCAATTTAAGATCTAAGATTAAGATTAAGCACAATTATTTTATCAAAAAGAATTGTGAAAATTTAAAGAGTCTTCTAAGTCTTTATGTGTTTTCAGAACATTTATATGTTTCCCTAAGTCCTTCATATGTATGGGCATATGAGGAAATTAAGGATTATTTTCAATAATACCTTTTGGACGTTATTGAACTTAATTGTAAGTTGATTTCTTAATTAAGCTAAGTGAGTTGAGAATAAGTATGATGCCATATTTATTATGACTAAGTTTGCTAAGACTTTACTAGAGTTCATTATTTTTTGAATTGAATTGGATCCAACGTGAAAATTCAACTAGAAGAATAATTGAGTCATTCTAAGTATAATTATTTTATGATTAAGCTTAGCAATTTTTCAAATGAGCTTCCGCTGTTATTAGTTATAAGACGATTTTAAGGGTTAGTACAATTCTATTGTGTTAAATTCAGTTATTTTAGTAAAGTTTCATTGTTGTCACTTATTGTTTTGTGGTTATAAGTATGTAAGTATGGTAATGGTCGTTTCTATGCAAATGAGTCAGACATGGTAATTATTATTATCATGGAGTTCTTAAATATGATGATTTTTATTATCATAGCCTTTAGTTAAGAATGAAATTCATCATCACATTCATATTATGTATGATATTTGCTATTTTCATAGCATTTCTATTGGGATGATATTCATCATCATCATCATCATGATCTAGTAAGATTGATAATTATAATCATAATTTAGTGAGCATGATGATCATAATGTTGATTATGATTAAATACTAAGATAATTGATTTATTAAGTTAATTTTGAGAGCATCAATTCTATTTTTTTTGCCCAACGGTGATATAGAATTGACATTTTTTGTTAGATTATTCATTAAGCATGATAATTTATTTTTAGACCAACATTTTAATAATAAATTCATCATGATTAAGTCATTTATGTCTTTATTCTGTTTTACCCATCGGTAATATAAAATTGAATCTTTTAGTTTATTAAGTGTGGTAATTTTGTCATTTGACCACCGTTGATGACAAATTTATCATGATCATTATTCATGCTCTTAAGTTTTATTGAGGTTTGATTCTATCTTGCTCAACGATGATTTAGAATTATACTCTCACAGTTTTCAGTTTGTTTTAACCACTATAATTTTATCATCTGACTAACGTTGATGATAATTTTATTGTGATCGTGTATCATGATGAATAAGTTGAATATGATGATAATCATATTTTGAGAACATGATAATCTTGTCATATGACCAATGTTGGTGATGAGATTATTATGAGTGAGTTTTCACATGACTAAGTTAGCGATGATGACTAAGTATGTGTGTGATTGATTTAACCAACGTTGAGTCAATTTACGCACTTTTTATTTGATATTTATTTAAAATGGAGCCCCTTGATGAAAAATTATCTTGCAGAGCAAGAATGATTCCTTAATAAAAAATTATCTTGCAGGGCAAGCGAAGTATAAGTTTCATTATTTAAGATCAAATAGCCATCTTACAGAGGAAGAAAAGAATAGC
>JBNKGY010000338.1:0-1682 GCA_050290065.1 Marinilabiliaceae bacterium | reverse complement strand
GCTCAACATCCAAATCCTCATATACGCTAGTATACTGCGGTTTGAATTTTTCACACGCCTTGTATTTAAACTTTATAGCCCAAACACCCGACTTTATGGACAGGCACTAATTGCAATTTTAAATATTTAAGAACTAATTCGAAATATCATTGTATGAATAAAATAGAATGGTTTTCTTTATATGAAAACATACAATTTAAAAACTAATCCAACTTTTTTAAAGGATTGTTGTTAGTATACTGTTATACAAATTTCAATCATTTGATAAATAACAATTACGATATTAAAATTTTAAATATGCAATACGATTTAGTTGTTCTGGGAAGTGGTCCTGGAGGTTACGTAGGAGCAATAAGAGCTTCACAATTAGGTTTAAAAGTAGCAATTGTAGAAAAGGCAGAGTTAGGTGGTATATGCCTGAATTGGGGATGTATCCCAACAAAGTCTTTATTAAAAAGTGCCTCTGTATTTGAATATTTGCAACATGCCGAATCATATGGAATCAGGATAGAAGGAGAGGCAAAAGCTGATTTTGAAGCCATGGTAAAACGTAGTCGCGGGGTTGCTGATAAAATGAGCAACGGAGTGCAGTTTTTACTTAAGAAAAATAAGATAGAGGTAATAAATGGTTTTGGTAAACTGATTGATAACAAAACTGTTGAGGTGAACAAAGAAGATGGATCATCAGAAAAAGTTTCCGCTAAAAATATTCTTCTGGCCACAGGAGCTCGTAGCAGAGAACTTCCTTCATTACCCCAGGATGGAAAAAAGGTGATTGGCTACCGAAAGGCATTAACGCTGGATAAAAAACCGAAATCAATGATAGTGGTTGGTTCCGGAGCTATTGGTAGTGAATTTGCTTATTTTTATAATTCAATAGGAACCAAAGTAACATTAGTTGAATATTTGCCTAACATAGTTCCGCTTGAAGATGAGGAAGTATCTAAACAATTAGGCAGATCTTTCAAAAAAGCCGGTATTAACGTGATGACTTCAGCCGAAGTATTAAGTGTTGATACCAGTGGAGATCAGGTGAAAGCTGTGATTAAAACAAAAAAAGGAGAGGAAACTCACGAAGCTGATATAATATTGTCTGCCGTTGGTATTTCGCCAAATATTGAGGGCATTGGATTAGAGGAAGTGGGCATTGAAATTGAAAAGGGTAAAGTGAAGGTAGATGCCTATTACCAAACTTCAGTTCAAGGAGTTTATGCTATTGGGGATATTGTTCCAGGTCAAGCCTTGGCACACGTAGCTTCTGCAGAAGCAATAACCTGTGTTGAAAAAATTGCAGGTCATAGCCCGGAACCTATTGATTATGGAAATATTCCGGGTTGTACATATACTTCACCAGAAGTTGCTTCGGTAGGAATGACAGAGAAAGCAGCTAAAGAAGCTGGTTATAAACTGAAAATTGGTAAATTTCCATTCTCAGCATCAGGAAAAGCAAGCGCTGCCGGTCATTCTGATGGTTTTGTGAAATTGATTTTTGACGAAAAATATGGTGAATTATTAGGGGCCCATTTAATTGGTGCCAATGTAACTGAGATGATTGCGGAATTAGTGGTAGCTAAGAAATTAGAGACGCCATTCTCTCAATAAATACATCTGTCCTTGGGTTGGCATATCAGCTTTGCTTTTCCCGTTGATTGTGTTTTATCTGCTTGTGTTTGCAGGTTGCT
>JBNKGY010000337.1:0-1799 GCA_050290065.1 Marinilabiliaceae bacterium | reverse complement strand
CCCGGCTTTTAAAGTTATTTGCGACGATAGTGAGTCGGTTAGTTCAAACTTCTCCCACTTATCTTTATCGCGGGCTGCCAATCGGCGAGGCTTTAATTTATTCACCTGACTGATCAGGTTGTTGATTAAACCTGCATCGCCGTTATAGGTTTTGCCATCACTCAACACTTTCCAATCTTCACCCTCTTTTTTAAGTTCAATTTGTTTTCCGTTTAGCATTTTTGGATGAATGATAATCGAAGTAATGTCGTTGGCATCCACCTCAAACAAATAGGCTTTAAGCGTATTCACCCCGGTTGAGCTGTCTATTAAACGTGTAATCACAAAAACAACCAGTAAGGCAGCAAATATGATGCTCAGTTTTTTAAGATTGAATTTCCTAAACATAGTTCTCCCCCCTTCTTTTTAGTCGGATAAGTTTTCTTTTTTGATTTCGGTAGATACCAATACCTAAAATGATGAGGATTGGTAGTGTAAAGTTGAATATTTTCATAAAGCGCTTGTCGCTATCATCCAGTTGCTCCAACGGACGTGCTTTCATTTGTTTGGATCGAAGCTGAATCAATCCGGTATCATCGCTCATATAATCAATGGCATTCACCACAAAGTTGGCATTGTCGGGCTGTACCTGACGCATTTCCTGACCAGAACCGTTGATGGCCAAATCACCATCGGCAATCACCACAATTTTATGGTTACCCTCTTCAACCAAAGCAGCCACCGGAACTTTTGACAGCGGCAAGTCTTTCTCGGTCCATTGTTTTTCGATATTGAAATAAACCGGAGCAGGTTGAGTAGCTGATTTTTCTGAAGTAAATACCAGTGGTGTATATGTCTGAGTACTGTCGCCACTAAAACTTACCGAACTACCAAACTGTAAAAACATGGTACTTAGTCCCTGTGTAATCGGATGATCGGCAAAATTTGACAAAACCGGAAGGTATGGGAAATTTATCGGACGGTTAACCGTGAAAATACCCTGACGTTGCTGAACACTTACCGTTCCGCAGTTGGCATCCAACACAAAGTTTTCTTCAACTTTAATACCCTTTTTCTCTAACCATTTTGACAGGCCAGTGTATTTGGCCACTCCCATACCTTGCTGTAACTGGGCATCTACTCTATTCATCGAAACAAATAAATTACCTCCTTGTGCCAGGTAAGCATCTAACAAGGCCAATTGCTCTTCAGGAATAGTATCCTGAGGATTGATCCAGGCAATGGATTTGTATTTACTCAGGTTGACACTATCAGATAAGGTAACTTCTTCTGGAACGTATAAAATTTCAAGTCCTTCACCTACCTGTGCCAATTGATCTAAGGTAGCTTCTCCATGTCCGGTAATAAAACCAATGGCATCTTTTTCAGGTACTGTCATCTTTTTAATGGCTGTTGTTAAAGCATATTCCATTTTAGCACCAGGCTGAATAAACGGAATGGCTTCTGTTTCCTCACCTATCTGAACCACAGCTCCCATAAAAGCTTTTTTGGTGGTTTGTTGGTCTTTTTCACGGGCGTTAATCATCACCGTTTGAATTCCGGCTTCCACCGCTTTTTGCTCCTTTTCAGCATCTTCATTAGGATTAACAAATTCATAAACCACTTGTCGTCCCGAAATAGAATTATATTCCGATAGCAGGTCTCTGAAATCTTTTCGCAGCTGATCAAACTGTGGTTGCAGGCCTTCCGAAAAATAAGCTGTAACGGTAATAGGTTCGTTGATGCCTTCCAGAATATCTTTTGTGGTTTCGCTTAAAGTATATCGTTGATCTTCGGTAAAATCCAAGCGAAAAAAGAAC
>JBNKGY010000336.1:0-1877 GCA_050290065.1 Marinilabiliaceae bacterium | reverse complement strand
CTCTTCCGATCTATCGCGCTCCAATGGGACGTCCAGGACACGAAGCGCGGGAGCGTGTCGCGAATCCGGCATCAACAATAGTGAATCACATAGTAGGGTAGCTCAGAATTCTTCTTATATGAATGTGTTAGTAGTATTGTTTATTGTTGCCCTGATTATTGCCGTTGTATGGTCAGTTTTATTATCAAGAAGCATTTCCAATCCACTGAATTTGGTGCTTGGTTTTGTTCAGAGAATTTCCCATGGAGATCTGACTCAGGAGTTTAAATCGGATAGAAATGATGAGTTTGGACAGATTTGGACAGCTCTGAATGAAATGAGCGCCAAGCTGAGAGACGTGATAACGAAAACAATCAGGAGTGCTAATAACATCGCAGCTGCCAGTCAACAAATGAGTTCTACCTCTCAACAGATGTCTCAGGGTGCTAATGAGCAATCCGTATCAGTAGAAGAGATTAGTTCAACAGTAGAGGAAATGACCATAAATGTGGAACAAAGTAAGGAAAATGCTTATTTAACCAATCAAATTGCAAAAAATGCGCTAAAAGGTATTTATGAGGTCAATAATCAATCATTACAAGCAGTAAAAGCTAACGAGAATATTACACAGAAAATCACTGCAATCGACGCCATCTCCATGCAAACCAATATTCTAGCGTTGAATGCTGCTGTTGAGGCAGCCCGAATTGGGCAGATGGGCAGGGGATTTGCTGTTGTGGCAGCTGAGGTTCGCAAATTAGCCGATAGCAGTAAAGTCGCATCCGGAGAAATTTCAGGTTTAACCTCAGAGGGATTATTGCTTACGAAAGGTTCCAATGAAAAGCTAAATCAAATGTTACCTGAGATTGAGAAAACATCTGCTCTTATCCAAGAAATATCAGCGGCAAGTAGCGAGCAGGCTAATGGAGTCAGTCAAATAAATAGTGCTATTCAAATTTTAAATAATGTGACCCAGCAAAATGCTGCTGCCAGTGAAGAATTAGCTTCTAATGCAGAAGAAATGTCGGCACAAGCGTCAATGTTAAAGAGTTCAATGGGTTTTTTTAATATTGATTCGAATAAAAACTTGCTAAGTGATATAAATGAGTTTAATTCAAAAGAAGTAAATCATCATGAAATATCTATGAAGAATAAGTCAATTCTTAAAAAATTTAAAAAAATAATACGTTACCGAGCCTAATTTATACTAACTTCGATTTTTTGTAAAGTAGATAATGATTGATTCTTAATGAAGTAGATCATTGTTCACAGTAATACTAATTAACTTAAATGATTTTTTAATGGAAACAATTATCAAAGATTACGAACAAACGAAAAGTAAGTTTAAAGTTGTTCAGGAAGGTAATATGGTTAAGTCATATAATCAAATGGGACAAGAGTTTCACTTTATTGATTTAGACTATCTGAAAGAAGGAATTTTATTCCACGGTTGGGTAGGTTTTCGTTCAAGTGAACAATTAAAAGAAGTTCTTGATGGTCACTTTTTTGATATATTCACGAAAAATGGATGTAAAAAGATGGTGATTAACAACGTGAAAATGACCGGTAGTTTTTCTTCTGTTAACGATTGGTTAGGAAATGAATTTATGCCAAAAATGGTTAGCAAAGGACTTACAGATAATGCCGTAGTATTACCTGGAAATGTATTTGCTCAATTAGCCGTTGAAGATTGGGATCAGAAAGTCGGTGGATTTACAACAAAAAACTTCCCAACTCTAGAGGAAGGACTAACTTGGATAAGACAATCCTAATTTAATAAGAGGGAGAAGGGGAAAGAGAGATGTCAAGGTGTGAATGAAAGGTTACCGTGTGATGAAGGAGATGGATGATCGATCGATCGATGGTGCCTGTTTTATCCCGCTGCCAGCTTCTCCCTG
>JBNKGY010000335.1:0-1894 GCA_050290065.1 Marinilabiliaceae bacterium | reverse complement strand
TCAAACCCCAGTATACTAGCGTATATGAGGATTAGGATTTTGAGCAACAACGCAGTAGTTGGACTTTATAGACGAACTCTAGTTACCAGATTTATTACTATCATATCTTGAGCTCACAACCTACCGACCTTGCTGAAGTATATTTCATCAATTGACACATGCCAATTACTTTAAAAACAAAATAATAGGTCAGAATATGAAAACACATTTAGGATTTTTGTAAATTGGGATAAAAGCGTCGAATTATGCTACTAAAATGAATCTCTCAGATAATTCACATAGTAGGTTATTAATTAAACATTCTGGAATATGAAGTACTATATCGAAAAAACATTGAACATGGATTTTGAAGCAGCCATTTTGCATGTAAAAGAGGCCTTACAAAAAGAAGGTTTTGGTGTATTATCTGAAATTGATATCCATGAAAAATTAAAAGAAAAACTGGACGTTGATTTTAGAAAATATAAAATATTGGGTGCATGTAACCCACCCTATGCTTTAAAAGCACTGCAGGCTGAAAGTATGATCGGTACCATGTTACCGTGTAATGTTATTGTACAGGAGTTGAATGATACTGAAGTAGAAGTAGCCTCTGTGGATCCTTTAGCTTCAATGATGGCAATAGAAAACGAGAAACTGAAACCAATTGCCATTGAGATTAAAGAAAAACTGGAAAAGGTTATTTTATCTCTCTAAAATACCTCCTCCATTTCCTTTGTTAACAGGCTGACAAATCATAAATAAACAGAATACTAAAATAGTAAGAGTATCCCCAGACCTGTGCATTGTTGTATCAAAGTCTTCCTATATCGGCAAGAAAATTGCAATCTTCAAGACCGCGATTTTAGGTACTAAATTTCAGCTATTTTAAAGAAATAAAAATATAATTTACGATTACACAAACTTATGCTTGACAACAAAAAATTATTTTAAAGTTATTGTGCCTGTAAAAGTTAAATGAGTTTAAATACAATATGTAATCATTTATATCAAAACACGAACTAAAGTCTAATCACCTATTTTTAAACTATTAAATATCATAATCATGAAGAAGAAAAATTTTGTAATCCATCTATTAATGGCAACAGGTATTATGTTTTCTGCCATAGCATGTAATAATAACGCAAAAAAAAATGAGAACGAAGTAAAAAAAAATGAGAACGAAGTAAAAAGCATGGTACAAGAAAGTGATGTTATAAGAAAAGCTGTTTGCGTGCTGCATCCTACTGAAGGTAACGATGTAAAGGGTATCATCATATTTACAGATACTGGTTCCGGAGTAAAAGTTGAAGCTGATTTGACTGGGTTAACACCTGGTAAGCATGGCTTTCATGTTCATCAGCTAGGCGATTGTTCTGCACCTGACGGGACTTCAGCGGGAGGTCATTTTAATCCGGAAAATACTCCACATGCGGGACCAGGTGCTGCAATAAGACATGTTGGTGATTTAGGTAACATCGAAGCTGATGCAGATGGAAATGCTCATTACGAAAGAGAGGATAAAATGATTAGTTTAAATGGAGAACATTCCATTATTGGGCGTGGAATAATTGTACATGCCGGTGAAGATGATTTAATGTCGCAACCCACAGGTGCTGCCGGAGCCAGAGTTTCTTGTGGCGTAATTGGTATTGCAAAGTAATTCAAATTCCGGATTCGATACAGCATCTTAAATGCTGACGTATTTAATGACCTTGATAAAAATATATCAAGGTCTAATTTTTTACTATTTTAAATTGAAAATCGGCGAGTCTCAACCTAAGAGTGTACTATTTGTTAACGGCTGTTTCAAAAAATTGCAGTAGTATTTATTAACCTGAGTTCGACATAAAATTTTGGATTCAGACCGCTTATAAATGGTGATGTTCAACTGAAAATTATGAAACGAGCATTT
>JBNKGY010000334.1:0-1984 GCA_050290065.1 Marinilabiliaceae bacterium | reverse complement strand
GTTTAAATACAAGGCGTGTGAAAAATTCAAACCGCAGTATACTAGGGTATATGAGGATTTGGATTTTGAACAACAACGCAGTAGTTGGACTTTATAGACGAACTCTAAATAGTCCATTGCAATATTCATGGGAACACGCCACGAATCGTAACGAAAACCTGCCGGCATCCAGGGGGGAGAATGCGGACTACCGTCAAAGTTAGTATAATCGGAGTTCAGTCCTGTTACTGGATGACAAGCCCGATGAAAGAAAACACACGAGGTATCGGCGCAATCGTGATAAAACTGTTCATGTCCATCGTTAGCATATTGAGCCCTTATTTCGTAAAATGCAGGTAAATGGTACGAGGGATCGGTAAAGTTAGCTGCTCGCCCTTCGGGTATAAAGGTGATCTGCTTGTGTTCGGTATTTATTAAATTATAAATATTGCCGGAACCATCTTTTTCCCACATGGCATCAAGAATAGTTCGGGCTTCAGCGTAATAATCTATTCCACTATTATTTCTCCATCGGTTCGAGGCAAATAAAAGGTTGGTAATATAGTAAAGCTCTCCATCAGAAGCGCTTCCTTCATAATTACGTTTCCTATTAACAGGGTCATAACTCCATGCAAAATAACCACGTCTGGGACCTGACCGATGTTGAAGGTATTTCTTGGACCACCTCCAATTACGGACAAACACCTCTTTTTTATCGAGTTGAACGGCCGCTATCACCCCATAGAATAATCCTTCAGTTTGCACATCATGATTTTCCAGATCTGATACATAAGCCATTGAATCGTCGACCTCAAAATAAATCTTATTTGCACCTTCGAAGAGATTGAGCCAGGCTTTTTCTACTTTTTGATCTATAGCCATTTGAGAATAACCTGCCAATAGAAATAAATTACGGTATATTCCTTTACTACAATTATTTTTTTGGAAGTCTGCTTGCTGAGCAAATAAAGAAAAACTAGCCTCCAACAAGCCTATTACAAGCAAAGTTGATTTAATGAAGGATTTAGGAAAACGAAAATTTATAGTGTTAAGCATGATAATAACTATTTACAAATAACGTTTAATTCTTTGTTTGAAAACCAGAATCCTGCATCCACTTAAACAGTGGCTCCATCCAACCCGGATGCCTAAATATAAATCCGTGATCACCTTTAGGATAAATATGCATCTCCACCGGAACATTATTAAGACGCAGCTGCTTAAAATATGCAATACTGTTACCGACATCGACTGTTTTATCGTCGGCTGCATGCGTCAGATAAGTAGGGGGCGTGTCTTTATCTACGTGAAGCGCATTGGAGTATAATTCCTTTAACACCCGAGATGGATTACTGCCCAATAGTTGATTACGGGAGCCTAAATGAGTGAGTTGATCCTGCATACTAATTACAGGATAAACTAAAATCTGGAAATCGGGGCGCAAATTGATACTGTACTTATTCTCAATTAACGATTTCTGGTAATGTGTTGTCGCTGTTAAAACCAGATGTCCTCCTGCCGAAAAACCCATAATACTTATTCGATCACGATCAACATTCCATTTCTGGGCATTTTCACACACCAATTTAATAGCCTGCTGTGCATCTTGCAGTGGACCAATTGTTTTGTCCATCATTTTATCATCCAATGGCAGTCGATATTTTAAAACAAAAGCAGCTATTCCTCTTTGTGCAAATTCTTTTGCTGTTTGCACCCCTTCCTCTCGATATACTATAACACTATAACCTCCACCTGGGCAAATAACAACTCCGGCACCAGTAGCATTTTCTTTCTTGGGCAAAAACACTTCTAAAGTTGGGGTATTTACCACTTTTACAAACCCACCAGCTTCAATATTTTCCTTATTATTTAACGCTAGAGTTTTGGAATTTGACACATCATCTGGATATAATTTTATTATCTGACAATCATTCTCTACAATGAAAAAAAACAGAAATGTTACTATACAAAATAGGAGTCTCATATTATCTTTTAAATCAATACG
>JBNKGY010000333.1:0-2104 GCA_050290065.1 Marinilabiliaceae bacterium | reverse complement strand
AGAGCAGTAGATCGGTCATTTAATGAAAAAATAGTAATTCCCACTTATAAACAACTGTTTTCTTCGTCATATTTGCTTACCATAGCCCCTATGCTTTCGCAAACATTCCTTGAAACTCAATATTTATAAGCGATTTGAGCCATTAATTTTATATCGAACTGAGGTTATTATGGATTGAATAAGGAATCACTGAAACCAATGGGTGAAATTCAGGATGCTACGGTGAATGCCATTCAAAGTGGTTTGGATTTTACTGCGCCAATGGTAGGTTTCTACACTAGTAGTAATGTTGTACAGTTAATAAATAAGGCGATTTTTGATTGGTTTGAATATAAAGCCCAATAGCAGTGAAAAGGTGTAGCTGTTGATTTTATTATTAAATAGTAAAATTAGTATAAAATGAAACTGGCATGACCAGTACAAATTATTGAGAACACAGTAGCATGACCGAAATTTGCATTGGTTATCAGAGTTTTGCTAAATTATAATCGTATAAAGCGAGTCATGAAGAAGTTCTCACACACGAGGATGATTATTCTTTTGGCGAGTTTCATATGGCAGATTGAAGTTATTCAGTAGCTTTTTTTTCAATAGAAAAAAAGCTTGACTTTAGTAATTTACCTGCCAGTAATAAATGTTTGTTACTGGCATTTTTTGTTTAGTTATAGCTAGCCAAGCTTATATTCTGTCGTTATATTCTGGTTAATAGCCTTTCTCATGCCGATTGTCGGTTAATGATCTAAAGACCTGTATTGACAAGGTTATTCATAAAAAAAAGCAAGGTATCCACTTAAGTAAACCTTGCTTTTTTTAATCTTTTGTTCTCTTATTCTTTATTGTTTGATAAATTTCATTATCGCGCTGTTGGTTCGTACAAAGTAAATTCCATGTGTTAAATCACTAACATTAATTGATGCAGATGTTCCTGCACTAATAAAGCTTTTTACTAAGCTACCACCTAGATTCATAATGTCAACCTTCGTATTAGCTGTAATTCCATTTATATTCAAATTGTTTTTTACTGGATTAGGGAATAATGAAATTGCTTCAGCTGCCTTTTTTGAAATATCTGTTTTGATGGCCTGTATAACACTAAAATTCATTCCAATATTGGATATTTCACTATCATTATTAGCATCCAGCATAATGATATTGATTCGGTACATTTCATCCGTAAGATTTGCTGTTGGAGTAGTCTCCGTCGGAATAGTTATTGAAATAGCATTTGTAATAGCATTTGCATCTGTATTTGCAGTTAGAACACCGGAGGTTGTTGAAGCAATTTCCCCAATAAAAGACCAACTAGTTGTAAAGTGGGTGACAGAAACTTTAAATTTACTATCCTGTTCGATAATATAATCAAAGTTAATATCTCTTGTTTCTCCTTGTTCAAAAGAGATATCATAGCCTTCTAAGGAATGAATCCAGTTGGATATAGTAGTTGGTGCAGTCACAGTAAACGCATTGGTGGCCCCATTATTATTCCATGAATAACCAACACCGCCTGCTGAAAGATCAAAACACCATATGTATTTTCTTCCTTCTTCAAGGTCTGAAGTTAATGGAATTGAACCGATGTCAAAATTTTCTGATATCTGAACCGGGGTTCCGCTTGTGGCAGCAAGTCCCGTAATACTTATGGCATTTGTATATTTGCTCCAATCCACTTCATCGGAATTTATTTTTGACTGGAAAATGGCAATACCTAGATTGCATTCTACATCCGATTCATATTCTAACACTATATTAACAGTGCTACCAACAACAATCGTTGAAGGCAGGGTTGTTGGATTGATAGAACCTGTATTTGCACATATCGTTATTGGATAAAGGCAAATCATTAACATTGTAAACAGTAAATTCTTTTTCATAAAAATTTAATTTAGTAAATAAATGGTTTTTTATTAAAATAATTAATGATTCAAAATTATAGATATGGTTTCTTTTTAAGTTTTAATCTAGGTTTTATCAATTTTGATTTTAGATATATTTTAAATAAGGTATTGTTAATGTAGCTTCTATTATTGGTTATTGATGGTAACTTTCGGATAAAGGAGTATTGAGAATGTTAATATCTATAATTATAAATACAATATCTAAAAAT
>JBNKGY010000332.1:0-2119 GCA_050290065.1 Marinilabiliaceae bacterium | reverse complement strand
TCTATTAAATTTATACTGCGTCACAAAATATCGTCGTAACTATGGCTATGCCTTAATTTATTTCATGATTATTGATTCTCTCGGCATAGCTCAAGCAAGCTTGGCTCTGCTCTCGTTTATCGCAATAATTTATGTCTTGTATAAACTTAATATCTCTAAAATTATTTAACACCAACCTCATAATGAAATTGGTATTGAAGGCCAAACATGGCCGATATCAGAAGTGAAGGATGTATACAATAATTTTGAACTGGGTATTAATACCGGAATCGAATTCAAAATAACAAATAGTGTTTTTATTGAATCGAGATATATTTCGGGCATATCAAATGCTTTGAATCCGCACTTAGAGGACCATTACAAAAGATATAACCGGGTTGCACAAATATCTGTAGGCTAATTATTAGGATTGAAAAATTAATTAAGAAGTGAATACTTTTAATATCCCTGTAAGTTTAAATCATCACAACTCACTCTATCCACCCACTTACCCATCTTTTTTTGTATTACTTTAAAGTGATGCTCTTCATCCGGACTAATAAAAGAAATAGCTTCTCCCGGATTTTCAGCTCGTCCGGTACGTCCTATTCGATGAATATAATCTTTAGGAGAACGGGGTAATTCATAATTGATCACGCAGGGCAAAAATTCAATATCTATACCCCTGGCTATTAAATCAGTAGCCACTAACACCCGTAACTTCCCATACTTGAATTTGGTTAACAGATCGTTTCGTACTCCTTGCGTTTTTTTACTGTGAATGGGGCGGGCATCAATACCATGTGCTCTTAACTTATTGGCCACCCAGTCAGTCCGTTGAATAGACGCGGTAAAAATCAACACTTGCTGTAAATCATAATTTTTTATTAAATATCTGAGTAACGGTCCTTTTTTCTCCTCATCTATAAAATAAGCAGATTGCTGAATAAGGTTTATATTTTCTGGTTCCGGTTCAATTTTAATTACCTCAGGATCACGTAAAATATCCTTTTTAATTGTATTGATACTCTTTCCAAAAGTAGCTGAGAATAATAAATTTTGACGCTTTTGGGGAAGAAGATTCATGATCTTATCTAATTCTCTTTTAAATCCAAGGGTCAACATCTTATCAGCCTCATCCAAAACCAAAGTTTTTACATCTGATAAATGTACAGCATTAGAGTCGACTAAATCCAATAATCGCCCGGGTGTTGCCACCACAACATCTACACCTTGCAAAGCTTGCATTTGCGTGTTGATTGAAACACCCCCATAAATACCCAATGATTTAATACGGTTAGGAAGTCCATCGGCATAAAACTGAAAAACTTCATTTACCTGAACAGCCAATTCACGAGTTGGCACTAATACTAATGCGCTAATATGACGGTTTTTATCTGATATATTATTTTGCAAATTCATTAACATGGGTAACACAAAACTTATCGTTTTACCCGATCCTGTTTGAGAAATTCCCAAAATATCCTTCTTATTCAGAATGGCAGGAATGGCTTTTTCCTGTATAGGATAAGGTTTTGCATATTTTTGAGTTTCCAACTTTTTAAGTAAAGAGGAAGATAAACCTAAGGATGAAAATGACATTGCGTTCTTTGTTTAAAATAGATAGTAATAACTTACGGCACGAAGGTACTTGATTTATATTGGTTTGTTGTGTTATATCCAACACAAAAAAAAGTAATTAATTAATATTTTATAGTTTTTAAGTCAATGTAAAAAGCAAACCACCATAGCCAACCTGAGTATCATCAAATTCCATTTAAATTTGGGAAGAAGGGTAATTGATAAGCTGAATAGACTATCGGGTCAGGATTATCAGAAGATTTGGCAATTGATATTTAGCTATTATCTGTTAACTATTAGTTACCGGGGTGATATAATTCATCAAATATGGTAGAAGTTTATAATTCATGGCGTTAATCCCATTGTGAATAATACATTACAAAATTCAGTATAAGCATAAAAATGAGCTTTGGTCTTTAAATTTCCAAGTCCGGTTATAAATATTTTTCTGGTTTTAACTTGACAATTTTTGATAATTAATGAGTGTCAGCAAGAAAACTCCATTTTTTTCGTTACTCTTGCTCTCAAAATGATCATTTACGGCAGTAAACTCACATTT
>JBNKGY010000331.1:0-2135 GCA_050290065.1 Marinilabiliaceae bacterium | reverse complement strand
GTTTCTATCAACTCGTAGAGGAAAATTACCGAAAGAATTTAAGTGTAAATCAATATGCTGATATGTTGGCAATAACACCCAATCATCTGACACAAACTATTAAGCAGCTTACCGGAAGAACTTCAAATGATGTTTTGCAGAGTAAGCAGATGTTAGAAATCAAACGCTTGTTAGTTCATACAAATCTGACAGTTACACAAATTGCAGATGAATTAAATTTTTCGGATCAATCCTATTTTACCAAATTCTTTAAAAAAGTTACAGGTGTTACTCCCAGCGTATTCAGGTCTGAATTTGTAAGATAATAATTTAGTGTTTTCTATTGATAGAAATTTAAATCCATGAAAAGTACCTAAAATGTGTGCTTTTTTACGGATAAGGTTTCAATAATATTCAGTTGATTTGTATCCTGATCTTATGTACCTTCGCATGAGCTGAAGTAATAGATGGTCTATGTGTTGGAAGATCAGTGGTTTATTGTTATAAAAATCAAATATTTTAAAATTATTCAAATGGCTAATTATTTTAATACATTACCGTTACGCGAACAACTTAATCAATTAGGGGTTTGCGAGTTTATGGACAGTTCAGAATTTGCTGATGGAGTTGAAAAACTAAAAGGCAAAAAAGTAGTAATCGTTGGATGTGGAGCTCAAGGTTTAAATCAAGGTTTGAATATGAGAGATTCTGGATTGGATGTTTCATATACATTACGTGAAGCTGCTATTAAAGAAAAACGTCAGTCATATATTAATGCAACTGAAAATAATTTTGCTGTTGGTACATATGAAGAAATGATTCCAACTGCTGATATGGTTGTAAATTTAACTCCAGATAAACAACATACAAATGTAGTATCAGAAGTAATGCCATTGATGAAACAAGGTGCTACGTTATCTTATTCTCATGGTTTTAACATTGTTGAGGAAGGAATGCAAATTCGTAAGGATCTTACAGTTGTTATGGTTGCTCCTAAATCTCCGGGTTCAGAAGTTCGTGAAGAGTATAAAAGAGGATTTGGTGTGCCAACTTTAATTGCTGTTCACCCAGAGAATGATCCGAATGGAGATGGACTTGAGATTGCTAAAGCTTATGCAGTGGCGACAGGTGGACACAGAGCAGGGGTTTTACGTTCATCTTTTGTTGCAGAAGTGAAGTCTGATTTAATGGGAGAGCAAACAATTCTTTGTGGTTTGTTGCAAACTGGTTCTATTCTTTCTTTCAACAAAATGGTTGAAAAGGGTATTGATAAAGGATATGCTTCTAAATTGATTCAGTACGGATGGGAAGTAATTACGGAAGCTCTAAAAATTGGTGGTATTACCAATATGATGGATCGTCTTTCTAATCCTGCTAAAATAGAGGCTTTTAAAATTGCTGAGGAACTTAAGGTAATAATGAGACCATTGTTCCAAAAGCATATGGATGATATTATGAGCGGAGAATTTTCATCTACAATGATGGAAGATTGGGCTAATGATGATAAAAACTTGTTGGGATGGAGAGCTGCCACTGGTGAAACAGAGTTTGAAAAAACTCCTGCAGGAGATGTAAATATACCTGAACAAGAATATTTTGATAATGCAGTATTAATGGTTGCTTTTGTAAAATCAGGTGTAGAATTGGCATTTGAAACCATGACAGAGGCTGGAATCAAAGAAGAAAGTGCATACTACGAGTCGTTACATGAAACGCCTTTGATTGCCAATACCATTGCACGTAAAAAATTATTCGAAATGAACCGTGTGATTTCTGATACAGCTGAGTATGGATGTTATTTGTTTGATCATGCTTGTAAGCCTTTATTGGCTGACTTTATGACTAAAGTTGAAACTAATATCATTGGTAAAAACTTTAATGAAGGGGTTGATGCCAAAGTAAGCAATAAGGAATTAGTTGATGTTAATGAAGCGATTCGTTTCCATGATATTGAAATTGTAGGGGCAGAATTACGTGATGCTATGACAGCAATGAAAGCTATTATATAATATATAGCTGCTAAACTATAATAGAAAAACCTACCTCATTTTTTGAGGTGGGTTTTTTGGTGTTTTAAAGTAATAACCTGAGTTCGATATAAAATTAATGGCTCAAATCGCTTATAAATATTGAGTTTCAAGGAATGTTTGCGAAAG
>JBNKGY010000330.1:0-2245 GCA_050290065.1 Marinilabiliaceae bacterium | reverse complement strand
AAGGAGATTGATGGTGAATGTGGAGCTTACTCAACAGCCTATCTCCCTGCTCCATTTTTTCGCCGTGAAACATTATGAGTAAAAAAACAAAAAACATTATTTTGTTATCTCCCGGCATCAACACAACACAATCTTAAATTACTTATTTAAATGTCAACCTATACATAAGAATACATTGACATGTTATATTTCAATTTGAAAAACGCCGAGAGTTATCCTTTGTGGGGACAAATTATAATAACCCCCGGCATCAATCAACACAACACTCTAAATCAATTTGCTAAAATACTTTAATCTTGAATTATAGAATAATATATTCAAAATATTTTCCAGCAATAACTATTTTTTAATTTCCCTACTCCAATAAACTAATTAAACAATAGCACATTAAGTAAATACCAGAAGTTACTCAAGTGGGGACAAGAATTGTAACTTCCGGTATTGATCAACACAACACGATCTTTTATGCCATTAATAATGTTTCAGAAAAAGGCTTTGGGATATCACAAAAGAAAAACAAATGGTCTACTTTTGCGTTTCTGAATAATTTAAATACCTCCTCTTTAACATTGAATAAACTAATCTGTCCTCTATTCATTTGTGACATTCGTTGACCTGCTATTAGCGCATCGATTGTTTCTGAATCAATATCGACTACTTGCTCAAAATCAACTAGTATATTAGAAAATGGATAGGTGAGTTTATTTATAAGTTCTTTTCTGAATCGGAATGAATCTTCCTTGTTTATCTCGTTACATTTATCAAATGTAACCAAGACAGTATTATTGTATGTTCTAATCTTAATCATAACTTGTGTGTTTGTGTTTCGCAAACATCAATTCCAAAGCATGTGCCAAAATTCACATCTATTTGATTATCAACGTCTATTGAATTAACAACTATTAGCAATAGGATATTTATTGGAATTTATTCCATATTTTGGACATTTCACAATGTATGAATACCTAAAAAGGTTTAAAGAATTTTATTTCTTGAATGATTGTGATATTTTTGTACGATTATTTTCACTTAAAACCATAAGATGGCAACAGATCAAGATTTTGATTCAATCAGACCTTACAGAGACAATGAAATGCATGAGGTTTTTGAACAACTCATGAAAGAAGAATCCTTTATTGAATTACTAAAATATCTATTCCCTCAAATTCCTATTAAGGATTTTGTAAATAAATTACTTTCTCTTAAAACGATTCATGAATTCCAAATTGGAATTGTATATCCATTTATAAAAGAACTGATTAAGAATACTACTCAGGGTGTGACGAGTGAAGGACTAGATAAACTTGATCCTAACAAATCTTATATCTTTATTTCTAACCACAGAGATATCGTTTTAGATTCTGCTTTTTTAAATATTCTATTGCATGAAAACGGACACAATACCTGTGAAATAGCAATTGGCGACAACTTGTTAATATATCCCTGGATTACAAAATTGGTTAAGCTTAACAAATCGTTTCTGGTAAAGAGAAATTTACCTGCCAGACAAATGTTAGAAAGCTCAAAACAATTGTCGGAATATATCAGATACACAGTTACAGAAAGAAACTCGAGTGTTTGGATAGCTCAACGAGAAGGCAGATCGAAAGATGGAGATGATCGTACGCAAACCTCATTACTAAAAATGTTAAACCTTAGTGGCAATGGAAATTTTGAAAATAACTTTAAGGAGATTCAAATAGTTCCATTAGCCATATCATACGAATATGACCCTTGCGATTATTTAAAGGCAAATGAATTCCTGATTAAAACAAAAAATCCAGAATACAAGAAATCACCTGCTGACGATTTAAAACACATGGGTGCTGGAATCAAGGGAAGAAAAGGACGCGTGCATTTTAAAGCAGGAACTCCTATCGAATTAGAATTGAAAGACATAAATGAATTGGCTAAAAATGATCAGCTAACAAAATTGGCTTCCATTATAGATGAGCACATTCACAATAACTATAAACTTTGGCCCGGTAATTTTATTGCAAGTGATAAGTTGAATAATAACACCCACTTTGCAAATAAATACACACAGGAAGATGTAAGTAAATTTAATGCCTACATTGATGAACATGTTTCAAGAATAGATTCTGATCATGATTTTATAAAATCAACCTTATTGGGAATGTATGCCACTCCAGTAAAAAACTTTTTTAAGGAATAAACTTAAGAGTAGTTTATTATCAACATCAGTTCGACATAAAAACAATGGCTCAGACCGCTTATAAATAAT
>JBNKGY010000329.1:0-2487 GCA_050290065.1 Marinilabiliaceae bacterium | reverse complement strand
CCGCAGTATACTAGCGTATATGAGGATTTGGATTTTGACCAACAACGCAGTAGTTGGACTTTATAGACGAACACTAAATAGTAATTTTATATTGTCGCCGTGATAAACACTTAGGCAAATTCAAATGAATATTTCAAAACCATATAATTTGGTGGTGGTTCTCGGACCAACTGCAAGTGGAAAAACAACATTAGCGGCCAATCTGGCTTGTGAAATTCAAGGTGAGATAATTAGTGCAGATTCTCGTCAGGTATACCGGGAAATGGATTTGGGAACCGGAAAAGATATAGAAGATTATACCATTGATGGAGTAGAAATACCTTATCATTTGATTGATATTGTAGATCCCGGATATAAATATAATGTCTATGAATATCAAACAGATTTTTTCAGGGTTTTTGAAGATATTCATAAACGAGGGAAATTTCCGGTGATGTGCGGAGGAACAGGTATGTATATTGAAGCTGTTCTCAGTAAGTTTAAGATGGTACATGTTCCTTCTGACCCTAATCTTAGAAAATTATTGGAAGGAAAATCCTTAAGTGAGTTAACTACCATTTTGTCCAAATTTAAAAAGCTGCATAATAAAACAGACGTTGATACGGTTAAAAGAGCCATAAGGGGAATTGAAATTGAAACATATTATCAAAATCATCCGGAGATAGAAATTGATTTGCCTGATTTAAATCCGTTAATAATAGGAGTAAAGATAGATCGCGATCTTAGAAGAGAAAAAATTACAAATCGATTAAAATCACGAATCGAAGAAGGAATGGTAGATGAGGTTAAAACTATTTTAGCAAATGGAGTAAAGCCAGAGGATCTTATCTATTACGGGTTAGAGTATAAGTTTTTAACCCTTTATGCTATTGGTGAAATTTCCTATAATGAAATGTTTGAAGGATTAAATATAGCCATTCATCAGTTTGCAAAAAGGCAAATGACCTGGTTCCGGAAGATGGAGAGGAGTGGTTTTAATATTCATTGGATGAATGCAACTGATCCAATAGATGAAAGAGTAGAATCCATAATTAAACTTCTTAATAAATAAGGCCAAGCGCAGTAATTATCATGTAATAAATTTTCTTTGTTTTCAGTTGGTTGCCTGACAAGGCTTTCTTTCTTTGTTAGACAAAGAAAGTAAAAGCTTATAGTTTTTAGGTTGGGGAGAATTATCGCTTTCGATGTGAAGTTGTATTTAAAGTGAAAAAAGCTTTTAAACTACCTCCTGGTTCGTTCCTCACATTCTCCTCCTTAGAAAGGAGGAGAGCCTAATCTCAATATGTATTAAGATATTAACTCTGTTGTGAGTTATACCGAATAAAATTCAAGCTACTTCAAGTTCACTTCGTTCCTAATGAAGCTTGAATTTAGCTCGGTATTATACCGGCACATTTATAGTTTTAATTGGTATTATTCTAGTTCAGATAATGTTTTAGTTGTTCATCCTGAAAATTATAATATGAAGGAGAGTTACATGATGGCGTTTAGGGAATGGTTCTGGTTTACAGCTTACAGATAGAGAACCGTTCCGGGTTTCCGGAAAATGAGGAGTATTAACTGTATCAAGTATAAAAATACCATCCTGTAAATTAATTCTCCTCTTTATCAAGAATGAGAGGGGAGGTGGCTTAATATATTTATTTTTTATGATCGAGAGTGCTTATATCACTGGCAATTATCCTAATTGCTCTGCCACATTACTATTTACACCCGATGTTTCTTTTCGAATATTTAAGGGGATTGCCCTTTTTGATATTATAAGACTAAAATCATTCTATGATTAATTTCATGCGTGAATTCGAATAAGAAGTGCTTGTCCATAAAGTCGGGTGTCTGGAGTATAAAGTTTAAATACAAGGTTTGTGAAAAATTCAAACCGTAGTATAATAGCCTATATGAGGATTTGGATTTTGAGCAACAACGCAGTAGTTGGACTTTATAGACGAACACTAAGTAAATGTAAATAAACTTCAAACTATCGATATATAGAGGCAGGGAAATCGCCTTTAAGTTTTTAATAGTTTTGTTTTATACTCATCGATGAGTGCAGCTTTAAACATTTTCCTTAGCCTAGACATTTTTACAGATGTGTGTTATTCAAAATAACCATAGCTACTTTATTGATGATGTTGACATTCATAGCAGTATGGTTATTCATTTTTAAAGAAATGTCTTCTTTTCACTTGGTAGGGGAAGGAGGTGTAACGGACTTGTATATTCTACAGGTTTTCTTCACTTCATCTTCACTTCATCTTCACTGTTTCTTCACTGTTTCTTCACTGATTAGTATATTTACTATGGAGTTTATCTGAAGAATATAAGCAGAATGTCCGTCGTAAAGTAGGATCTGACTCCTATTGGGGTTAGATCAGGAGCTAAGTAGATTTTTAACAGAATAGGTAAAAATTACCTTTATCATAGTAATTTTACTTAATACAATCCTGTGGGCCAGCTATTTTAATTCGAGCTGGTGTATTTTTTACT
>JBNKGY010000328.1:0-2585 GCA_050290065.1 Marinilabiliaceae bacterium | reverse complement strand
CAAAATTTGCCTTGTATATCAGCCTTTTATGTCAATATGAATTCTAAAATTTTAATCGAACTCAGGTTATTAACTAATCTAACTCATTCAACAATATAAAGCACTATTTTCACTTAAATAATATTTGTGAAAAGTTATACAGATTGTTTCGCCAAACCGGCCAGGTATGCCCACCCGGATATTCACTATAAGTATATTTAATTTTCATTTCATCGAACCTGCCTAACATTCTCTGACAATTCTGCCAGGCAATATCTTCTTTCCCACCCATGGAAATCCAAAAACTCTTTAAGTTATTATTGATAAGTTTAGCGTGTTCTTTCATAAAAGCATATTCCCCATTGGCAAGCTCATCCTGCATCGGATGAATCCATCCGGAACTGAATACGCCCAAATACCCAAACAACTCCGTGTTGCGCACGCCCGCATAAAGTGTCTGCATTCCTCCTAAAGATAAGCCAGCCAATGCGCGAGAATTAGCATCGGTTTTAACCCTATAGTTTTTTTCAACAAAAGGAATAACTGTTTGCTTTAATTCTGATTCAAAAAGTTTCAGGAAATCCTCACTAAATCCCGACAGAGCCAAATTGCCATCTAACATCACAATAACCATAGGTTTCGCTTTTCCTTTGGCAATCAGGTTATCCAAAATCAAATCTGTTTTACCCTGCATAGCCCAACCTCTCTGATCCTCACCACCACCATGGAGCAAATACAACACAGGGTATTTCTCTTTTGTATTCTTATCGTATCCGGGAGGTGTGTACATGTAAAAATTACGCCACGAGTTTGTCAGGTCAGAATAATAACGCTTCATGCGGATATCGCCATGAGGCACACCTTTTACCTGGTAATAATCATCGCCTATAAAAGGCACCTCAATACCACTTGCCATGCGGCCCATACCGTAAAAGGTTTCACTTGCGGGATCAGCCACAGCCACTCCATCGATAATTAATGAATAGTAATGAAAACCTTCGCTCAGGGAGTCAGTGGTTACCTCCCAAGAACCATCGGCTCCCTTCTCCATATCGTATTTACGCCCCAGGTCTACTACAATTTTGTTTGCTTCCGGAGCCTTAATGCGAAAAACAGCCCTTCCATCAGGCAATATTTTGGGGTATTGAGCAGAACGTACGTTTGTCTCAGCTTTTTTTCCAATACTTTTGTTTGTCTCAAACTTAGAATAATCAACCGTTTTAAAGAGCAATTGAGAGAAATTGTAAAGATTGTCCTTCCACACATTAAAATCGTGGTAACCATTGGGTATTACTTGATAGATATGAGGCACCTTATTCTTTTGGAGATAATCGTGGGTACGTTTACTAAAATTGATCAGGTTATCCTTATCACCGCATGAAATCCAAAGTAGTTTCAGATTTTTAGCTGCATATGGATCGGGCAATAATTTTTCAGGCTCTTTGGTATTGGGAGCCGAAGAAAAACCGCCAATCCAGGCAAAACGATCCATATTGCCTAATCCAAAGTTCAGGGTTTGTCCCCCTCCCATTGATAATCCTGCAATGGCACGATGTTCACGATCAGCAATAACAGGGTAATTCTTCTCTACATAAGGGATCAAATCATTTAATAAATCTTTTTCGAAAGTTGCAAAGGCAGCCACCTTTACACTATCGAAAATGTTGCCAATGGCTCTGTCATCCTTCATGGCACGCCCATTGGGCAATACAAAAATCATTGGCTCCACCTTATTTAGTGCATAAAGATTATCTAATATAACCTGCGGCTTTCCCTGCTCAAACCACTCCTTTTCATCGCCGCCAATACCGTGTAAGAGATACAGAACCGGATACTTTTTATCTTTCGAGAACCCGGGAGGTGTATAAATTAAAGCGCGTCGATTACTTCCGACAGTTTCTGACGCATAGGTTATTGTATCGATTTTCCCGTGCGGAATATCTTGTTGTTCCACATCGAAACCCTGCGGTGCTCGTTTAATTGTTATCTGTGCACCTAGTGATGTAACAAGCAGTAGACTAATTGATAATAAAGTTAAGAACGTCTTCATATTAATGGTTTTTTCTTTTTTTAAGGAATTAATTATTAATGGTGTGATTGGTAATAATTTGATATTTACCACTCAAGTGTAACAGACTGAATCGATAAAGCAAGCCATCGTAATAGGGATCGAAGTAACCATCGCTATATGGCTGTAGTTTTGCATTCCACAATTCGTTCACAAAGTCAAAACTTGCTTCATCGTTAAGGATTAAGGATGCGGTAGCTGCTGTTAATACTAAGCCAAGAGAGTGGCGGAGCTTTCGAAGACCACCTGCCTGAAGAAAAAACTCAGGTTCTGAACCATCCTGATTAAACTGATCTTTATAAGTAGAAATACCTTCGGAACGCAAAAACTGCTGGAATTTTAGCGCATACTCCTGCTGCCATTTCTTATCCTTCCCATACCATAAATAGTGCCTGTCCATAAAGTCGGGTGTTTGGATTATAAAGTTTAAATACAAGGCGTGTGAAAAATTCAAACCGCAGTATACCAGGGTATATGAGGATTTGGATTTTGAACAACAACGCAGTAGTTGGACTTTATAGACGAACTCTAAATAGTC
>JBNKGY010000327.1:0-2629 GCA_050290065.1 Marinilabiliaceae bacterium | reverse complement strand
TGTCAATCTGAAACATTGTTCTATCGAATACCTTATAAATAAATATTTAATGAGGTAAATTCTAAAATTTTAATCGAGCTCAGGTTAATAATCATGCTTTCTTTTAATTCTTATATGCTTCGTCATCGCTATCTAATTTTTAATTCTTGATACAAAATAGTCCTGTATTCTAAATATTGACTCGATTTACATTATTTGATTTTCCATTCTAAAATCCCACATGAAAATCCTTCCTGAAGTTTTGCATTTAACCTCACTGCCTTTGTTTTTATAGGGTCAAACTGAACCGTGTTATACTGATCCAGTTCTCTTTCATAAGCATCATGATTTTTCACTTCTACCCACTCGCCTTTATTGTTCTGATAACTTAATGAATAAGACTCCGGAACACGATAATTCACATCGTAATGATCCATATCTAACCAGTATACCGAAGATGAAGAAATATTAACAGGCTGATCAAACTGGTATTCAACCCATTCTTCAGAACCTTCTTTTTGCCACCAATAAAAGTATGATTTATCGGTATCAGATGAGCCAGACGGATCAAATCCATCATTTAAGCCAGGTGTCCAATCTGTCGATGCTTTTGCCTCTGCATTTTCTGCCAGATTACCTGAAGACTTTATTGTAGTAGCCTCCTTTTTATATGGCGTCCATACTTTCATGCTGGAAGTACCTCTGTTATTCCATGTATAATAAGGAATGGCTTTAAGTTCAACTGGAATTGATTTATTTGAAGAGTCGAACTTTTGACCTGTCATAGAAATGGTGACTACACCACCCAGCAAGTCTTCTTCAAAACCAGCTTTCGGTTGTACATCTTCCGATACATATTTATCAAATACCCACTCGCTACTATTGTCTTTATCTTCAAAACAATATACAACAGGACCTCTCTGAAAAGCCAATTTATCCTGGTCGTTTATGACTTTATCATGAGCTATCACTTTTCGAATATCCATCGGGAAACTGATCTTGATATGATCTCCACTTTTCCAATGCCCCTTTAGCACTGCATACCCATCTTGTTCTGTAACTCTTGTTTCAACATCATTTACCATAATAACATAGGTTGAATCCAGCTTATTTTTAAAGTGATACAAATCAGAAGGAAGCACTTTATTTTTCACCCATCCCGGTATGCGAATATGAATATCATAGGGTGTGTTAATATCATTATGAATGGCTAACTGCACCTTACCATCCCATGGATATAATGTACTTTGTTTGATCAGGAGAGTATCTTGACCCATTGCTATTGAAGCATTTCCTCCTGCAAATAAGTTGACATACAAGGACTCATTTCCGGTGGCATAAACATATCCGGGTATCGAAGCCATAAACCTTGTTATATTACCTGGGCAGCAAGCACAACCAAACCAGGGAGCTCTATCATGATTATGAACCGATTCCAGTGGATTATCATAAAAGAATTTGTCGCCACTTAATGAAACGCCTGAAATTAATCCATTGTATAAAGTACGCTCTAAAACATCATAATACTTTGAATTACCATCATGAAGAAATAGTCGGTGGTTCCAATAAACATTTGATATCGATGCACAGGTTTCACAATAGGAAGTCATATTATTCAGCTCATAATTGGGGCCAAAACCTTCACCCTGAGCACGGGAACCAATGCCCCCTGTGATATACAGCTTTTTAGAAACCACATTTTGCCATACGCGCTGACTGGCTTTCATTAACGCATCATCATGCATGATTGAAGCTACATCAGTTACCCCGGAATACAAATACCCCAAACGCACAGCATGTCCAACAGCTTCCTCCTGTTCGAGTATAGGCATATGATCCTGACTATATTTACTTAATGGATGGCCATCTGTACCTTTCCCTGTTTCATCAATAAAATATCGAGACAATGTTAAGTATTTCTCATCACCGGTAACCTGATAAAGTTTTACCAATGCCATTTCTATTATTGGATGCCCCGATGGCACATGCTTCTGACCTTCTGCAGGTCCGAAAACCTCATTTACCAAATCAGCATTTTTAATGGCCACATCCAGCAAGCTTCTCTTACCAGTGGCCAAATAATGTGCTACAGCAGCCTCATACAGATGTCCACTGTTGTATAGCTCATGACTATTCAATCGATCCCAACGCCCTTTCCCATACCAACCACTTAAGCGATCACATTTGTTAGTTATGCAGGTATATAAGTATCCATCATCCTCCTGTGCCGCATCAATCAGAACAATCAGGCTATCCAAATACTCATCCAGTTGTTTATCAGGCTTAACCGCCAATGCGTACGAAGCACCTTCCAGTATTTTATACACATCTGTATCATCAAAAGGGAAATCACCCTGATGCTCTTTATCAATAATATCTCCTGCTGCGGCAAAATTATCCATTCGCCCGGTCTCCTCCGATTTTTTAAAAGCAGATGGAATAGAAACGGTTCGGTTTATTTCAATTTTAGGAGCCCAAAAAGCATCGTTCAGGTGAACAGCAGTAAAGGGTACTTGTTTCAACGGTTCTGTTTCTGTCTTGCGCTCTTTACATCCTATAAAAAGAAACATAAAAACCAATATAGATAGTGTCAGCAAGAAAACTCCATTTCTTTCGTTACTCTTGCTCTCAAAATGATCATTTACGGCAG
>JBNKGY010000326.1:0-2655 GCA_050290065.1 Marinilabiliaceae bacterium | reverse complement strand
CGTTCGCCTTTCGTTCAAAGCGGGTGCAAATTAAAGGACTTTATTTTGCTTTTCCTAATGTGAAACGAAAGTTTTTTATTCCTACAGGTAAAATAATTATTTAATCATCTCCTTGTCAATAATTTAGCTGCTAAAACTTTTCCTTAGCCTAAGTGACTTTTCTCCCGCGTTAGGGATTGAAGTGGATACCCCGCAACGCTTTTTACCGGAAACTAACAGTATTGATTGGGTGGTTTTATAGATCGTAAAAGCTTACTATAAATGGGAAAAGAGAGTGAGGAGTATGAACGGAAAGCCCGACCCGACACTAATACCGGCAAATTTAATTGTTCCGAGAAGTCAGGGAAACGCCCTTGAAAATAAAAAAATGACATAATTTATCGCCTTTTAAGGTAGAATTCAATCATATTATTAAGCTAGTTATTATATTCGTGAAGAATTTTAACGTAATAAGATATTGAAATTGTGAGCGACAGTTTAGTTATTATACCCACCTACAACGAAAAAGAAAACATTGAGAATATTATTGATGTTGTATTTCATTTGCCAAAGGATTTTGAGATTTTAATAATTGAAGACAATTCTCCTGACGGTACTGCTGATATTATCAAAAAACTTCAGAACAAGTATAAGGATCGACTTCATATGATTGAGCGACAAGGCAAACTTGGGTTAGGTTCAGCATATTTGACCGGATTTAAATATGGTATTGAAAAGAAATACGATTATATATTTGAGATGGATGCTGATTTCTCACATCCTCCGGAAAAATTAATTGAACTATATAAAACTTGTAAAAATGGTGCTGACTTAGCTATTGGTTCACGTTATAAATCGGGAGTTAATGTGGTTAACTGGCCTATGGGAAGAGTTTTAATGTCGTATTTTGCATCGGTTTATGTACGGTTTATTACGGGGATGAAGATAATGGATACCACAGCAGGTTTTAAATGTTATAAAAGACAAACCCTAGAAACTATTCCATTAGACAAGATTAGGCTTAAAGGTTACGCTTTTCAGATTGAAATGAAATTTACAACCTGGAAATATGGATTCAACATTATTGAGGTTCCGATTGTTTTTACTGACAGACAGCAAGGAACTTCGAAAATGAGTGGTGGAATTTTCAATGAAGCCGTTTGGGGAGTCATAAAAATGAAAATTGCCAGCTGGTTTAAATCATACAAAATAGAGCAATAGAATTCGTAACTTTAAGGGTAAGTATATTAAAAGGTAATATAAAATGAGTACAATAATTAAAAACATTAACATAATAAACGAAGCTGAACAGTTTATTGGAAGTGTATTAATAGAGAATGATATTATATTAAAAATTTTCAGATCTGAAGAAAACATTCCTGATGCAGACCAAGAAATTGACGGAAGTGGAAAGCTTCTATTGCCCGGGATTATTGATGATCAGGTTCATTTCAGAGAGCCAGGACTTACTCACAAAGCCGATATATATTCAGAATCGAGAGCTGCTGTGTCCGGAGGAATAACTTCATACATGGAGATGCCGAACACAAAACCTCAGGCAACAACACATGAGATTTTAGAAGATAAATATAAAATAGCATCTGAAAAATCTATCGCAAACTACTCATTCTACTTAGGTGCGACGAATAATAATATTGAAGAAATATTAAAAACAAACCCTGAAAAAGTATGCGGTATAAAGGTATTTATGGGATCCTCAACTGGCAATATGTTGGTGGATAATGAAAAAACTTTAGGCGAATTATTTTCGAAAGCGCCTACGTTAATTGCTACTCATTGTGAAGATGAAGATACAATACAGGCAAACCTTAAAGCTTATAGAGAGAAATATGGCGAAGAGGTTCCTTTTGAAATGCACCATTTAATCCGGTCGGAGGAGGCTTGCTTTAAATCATCTGAAAAAGCTGCAATACTGGCAAGGAAACATGGAGCACGCTTGCATATATTACATTTAACTACAGCCAAAGAGTTAACACTTTTAGATAAAGATATGCCAATCGAAGAAAAGAAAATTACAGGAGAAGCCTGTGTTCATCATCTTTGGTTTACAAATGAGGATTACAAAAAATACGGAGCATTTATTAAATGGAATCCTGCCATTAAAACAAAAAATGACAGAGACGCTTTACGTGAAGCACTGAAAAATGGGAATCTCGATGTTGTAGCTACAGATCACGCTCCGCATACTAAAGAGGAAAAAAAAGGAACTTATTTCAATGCACCTTCCGGTGGACCTCTTGTTCAGCATTCTTTAGTGGCCATGTTAGAAATGGTAAATCAAGGTGTATTTACCTACGAGGAAGTGGTTGATAAAATGTGTCACGCTCCGGCAAAGCTTTTTAGAGTTAAACAAAGAGGGTATATTAAAGAAGGATATAAAGCGGATTTAGTCATTGTTGAGCCAAAATCAACATGGAAAGTGACACCTGAAAATATTTTTTCAAAATGCGGATGGAGTCCTTTTGAAGGGGAATCATTTAGTCATTATGTTAGTCATACTTTTGTAAATGGACATCTGGCCTATCATAATGGGATATTTAATGATAATAAAAAAGGAGAACGTCTTTTATTCGAAATTCATTAATAACCTGAGTTCGATATAAAATTAATGGCTCAAATCGCTTATAAATATTGAGTTTCAAGGAATGTTTGCGA
>JBNKGY010000325.1:0-2660 GCA_050290065.1 Marinilabiliaceae bacterium | reverse complement strand
ACATAAGGAATCAAGGGCCAATGGAGCAGATGGAAATCGTTGAACTGATTAATATGAGAGAACTAAAAATAAGTGATCTTTTATAAAAATCATTTCAAAGCTATAAATTCATATGAAATAAAATAACCAGTAGGTAAATGATGTTTTTCCAGGAAAAGTAAAATGGCAAATTAAGTAAGTTTGTTTAGATACCAGTAATTGATGAGGATTTCAGTTGGGATCACTTTTTCTCTTTGTTAAAAATAATTAGTAACATTTTGTAAATGCAAAAAATGAATAGTATGAGAGTTTTATACATGTTAACATTAGTGGCATCAATAATGATGTCGTGTACCACTAACGTTGTAACCAAAAAAATAGCCTTGAATTCGTTAGGGTATTTACCAGACGAATCAAAAGTAGCCTCGGTGGCAGCTTCCGGACAACAGGAGTTTACAATAAGGCAGGTTAAGGATAATAATGTTGTATTCAAAGGAACGACAACCAAACCTATGTTTCAGAAGGATGTCGGAGATAGTGTAGTTTATGCTGATTTCTCTCCCTTGAAGACCGTTGGTGATTATTATCTGGAAACAGAAGATCATCATAAATCTGTAGGTTTTCAAATTAATGAAGATGTGTATGCCAATGCATTTTATACGGTTACCAGAGCCATGTATTTATGGCGGTGTGGCACAAGTGTGGATGGCGAATGCAATGGCATAAAATACCATCAGGAGGCGTGTCACCTGGATGATGGTCATCTGGATTATATTGGACAAGCAGGACAAAAAAAAGATGGAACCGGAGGCTGGCACGATGCAGGTGATTACGGAAAATATACCGTAAATGCGGGTGTTAGTGTAGGCGTTATGTTAATGGCTTGGGAGAATTATCAAGCTTCTGTTGGAGAGGTTTCATTGGATCTGCCCGGTCAGAGTGGTTTGCCTGATTTTTTGAAAGAGATCAAATATGAAACAGACTGGCTTTTGAAAATGCAGTATGACGATGGTTCCGGAAGAGTATCGCATAAATTAACCCGTTTAAATTTTAGTGGTTTCATCATGCCAGACAAAGACCAGGAACCTCGTTACTTTTCGGAATGGAGCAGTAGCGCCACTGCCGATTTTGTTGCTGTAATGGCCATGGCAGCACGTAATTTTCAGCCATATGACAGTGTATATGCTCAAACTTGTTTGAAGGCGGCAAAAAGGAGTTATGATTTTTTAGCTCAAAACTTAGCATATAAGCGTTTCGGGCAGGAAGATTTTTCTACTGGAGGATATCAGACAACAGATGAAGATGATCGATTATGGGCTGCAGCAGAGTTATGGGAAACTTCCGGTAATGAAAAATATCTGATAGATTTTCAGGAGCGTTTTAGCAAACTGAAAACGAAAGTAGTGTCCAACTGGGATTGGAGTAGTGTGAGTAATCTTGGTGTTTTTACTTACGCCTTATCTCATAGGACTGGAAAAACAATGGAAATCTATAATGAAGCGAAAAATGCCATTGTTGAAGTGGCCGACTCTATATACAACACATCCCGGAAGGATGTATATGGAAGGTCGTTAGGCGATGTTTATTTTTGGGGATGTAATGGAGTTGTTGCCAGACAAGCCGTTAATTTAAAAGTGGCAGAGATTTTAACAGGAAATCAAAAGTATCGTCAGACTCGACTTTCTATCATCGATCATTTGTTTGGACGGAATGTTTATACCAGGTCTTATGTAACTTGCCTTGGTGCTCATCCACCAATTTATCCTCACGATAGAAGAAGTGGAGCCGATGGCATTGAACAACCCTGGCCGGGCTATATTGTTGGAGGTGGTCATACAGCAACAGACTGGGTCGATGAAGAGGGGAGTTATAGTCACAACGAAATTGCTATTAACTGGCAGTCAGCTTTGATTTACCTACTTGCAGAATATGCCAAAGATTAATTTATGGGATTGGGCGCATCTTTTTAATGTCGGAGGTGTGCCGGCTTTCTAATATTAATCCTTTTGATGAGATTAAAGGATAAGAACACAAAGCCTCTAATAAAGCGTTGTTTACATACACTTTATTAGAGGCTTTGTAGAACTAAACAATGTCCAGCAATAGTTTTGTAAAGCAATATCAACTTAATTATGACATAAGCGTTATGATTACTATCTCTCCCACATGTCATATACATCCGGGATAAAGGTAAGGGAAACAGAGAGTATGCTTCGTTATGTTTATCATAAAACAAAAGGCTCTCGAATGAAACTAAGAGTAAAAGCCCTGCTGCTCTTTAATGAAAGGAACTTTCAAAAACAAGAAGACTTGGCATTTCATTTATTTATTGGCTATTCAATATTAAGGCGTTGGTTTAAAAAATATATGGATGAAGGTTTTGAAAACTATATCCGAGAGCCTGTCCGGGGTAAACCTAAATCGCCTGTCACACCAGAACTTAATATGGCACTGGCAAACAAGCTTAAAGATTCTCACAACCCATTACTGAGTTATTTAAACGCGGTAATATGGGTAAAAGAAACACATGGCATTGCATTAAAATACCACTCATTGAAAAATATATGATCAAACATTTTAAGACCAAATTCAAAGTGCCGAGGAAATCACATTACAAAAAAGACGAACAGGTTATTGAAACCATTTTTAAAACTGTCGGATACATGAGTTAATTATAGAAG
>JBNKGY010000324.1:0-2808 GCA_050290065.1 Marinilabiliaceae bacterium | reverse complement strand
ATATGTTTGGCCATTTTTCCCTAAAAACTCAATAGAGCTATTCTTTCCTAAATTAATAGACTCGTTGGTCAATAAGTACAACCTACCGCCGTCTGATGCAAATCCTCCATCCCGGTTAAGTGTTACTTTTGCACCAAAAGACAATGACTTACCACTTTGAACATCCTCTAAAACTGTAAATACAACAGCATAAGCATACCTTGGTGTTATTACAATACTATCAACAGCTATTGTATATTCTTTTTGCCCAATTGTTTTTGCCACACCAAAAGGTAATTCCATCGAATGCCCTTTAAGAGTATTTAAAAACAACCTGTTCTTAGTCACCTTGTCAAATACAGACTTTGCGTGATTAACGATAGATTCTGCATTATCTAACTTTGTGCTTAAATCGGATGGTAAAAACTCACCAGCTGTGTTTAACTCAGCGAAACTAACAATTCCTGATACTCTGACATTACAAATAAATAGTAAAACAGCAGTAAAAGTGACAAAAAGTAATTTTTTCATTGGTTTATTAGTGAGAGCTTTGGTAAAACTCGTAATTTATAAGGTCCCCTATTATCAAATAAGAAGACGTTTTTATAAAAAGGTAAATACACTTGACCTAATTTGTATTGGTTCGAATGAATACAATAAAAAGTGATTGTCAGTAAATTTGACCATAGTTTTTCCTTAGAAATTGCTATAATCTCGCTCAGACTAACAATAATATCCACAAGTATATTTAAAGCGACAAAGATCAAATCCTTACCGCTCTTATAATATGAATAGCTTGATTAATCCTTTACACACCGAACAGCAATACCATTCTTCTTGCCATCTTCATCCCTTACGCTAATTGTTTTACTGTAAGTAAAACTTCTCAACCAAGCTGAGATAGTTCCAAAACCAGGGACATCATATTCTGTTGTACTCCACCAGAAACTACGGTATCCATTGTTCGAAAATGTACCAATAGTGTTTCTATAACCACCTGGCAAAGCATGAAATCCATATTCATCAGTACCTCCTTCACAATAATAACCACTGTAAAGCCAACCTTCTACTGTTTTCAGTGCAGTCCCTTCTCTACTAGAAAAACCATCGTTAGTCACATAATTTTCAAGTGTTGTCCATTCCTCATCTGTTGGTACATGCCACCCTGTTGGGCATGTATTTCTACTGTCCATTATCGCATACCAAGTATATAACCTACCATAAGTATCTGCATTAATCTCATTGCCTTCATAAGTCCATTGATACTTAGGAGTGCTTTCCAGTGATATATCTTTCGTAGCTGAACCTGTAGTCCCAATTAAATCGCCATTAAGATATTTGGTTGTTTTTAAGTTCTCAGCCATCCAGGTTTGTGTTCCTATAATTACAGTTTTGTAATTATTTCCATCACCGTCTACACATGCCGTAAAGTCAATATTTTCTGTTGCTGAAGCAGATGGCACTAGTGATTTCGCAGTTACATAATCACCAGACGTGGCTGTAATCAATAGCCTGTCACCTTCGCTATATTGCATTTCAACCAGATTATTTGCAGTAGCACTTTTTAAAAAGGTATTGTTTTTTGCATCCTTCGAATTTTCTTGGGCATAATAGATAGATGCTGTAGAGGAAGTACTTCCTTTGCTTATTAATTTAGCTGAGTATAAACTGTTACCGGACTTTACGCTTAAAGTATAAATCCCGGCTGACAATCCTGCTAAATTAAATACATGTCTTCCTGCATTTAAATCATATTTATCTGACAATACCTTTTTACCGGTAATACTGTACAAATCAACAACAAACTCACCAGCTAAAAGAGCTGTAAATTCAATATTACATTGTTCTTTCATTGGATTTGGGCAGACCGTTATTTGTCTTTCTTGATATTTTACATCAGATATTCCTGTAGTTGCACCCTTGAGATGGAGTATATCTCCTTGAGCTAAAGTCAAACTTGTTCCTTGGCTAAGATTTTGAACTTCGATACTTTCAATAGTTGTAGATGCTCCCGTTCCGGCAAAGCTAATTTGATAATCTTGTGCATGAGTTATTACGCACACTATTAAAAGTGCCAATAAAAGATTAATACGATTCATTTAATATAGTTTATAAGTGTGATTATATACTTAATAATATATAATATTATTTAGGCTACACTCTATTACGGACAATTTTTTTTATGGTTACATAATTCTTGTACAATTACATATAATAGTCATTATTTAAATCTGTTCTACAGTGTACTATCTATAAATTACATACAAAACAAATTCATTTACACCACACATAAATGTATCTTTACGCAAGATTTTTTTAAACTATAAACAATCATCATATGCTTTAAATAAAATATATTGTAAATCATTAAGCGGTATAAAAAAGAAGCATAATTGAACATTTAAACACGTTTTTTCTATATACATAAAAATATAATTTACAAAATAAACCTGGCAATACATTAGAAGGAGAAGCTGTTTAATAACTTAAAGCATTGGCTATAAAATGATTGCTATGTAACCAAAGAGATTTTGCAAGTTTATAAAAGAAAGAAATTATAATGCCACAAGATGATATTTTAACCTACACACACCGAGAGGCTCAGCGAGGAGCAAATCCTTATTTATATTGAAAGCTTCATATTAACATGAGTTCGACATAAAATTTTGGATTTATCTCATATAATCATTGATTATATAGGTATTCGATAGAACGTTGTTTCAGACCGCCTATAAATAGTGAGGTTCAACTGAAAATTATGAAACGAGCATTTCGCGAGTTCAATGTGGCCTATCATAAAATTTCCACATTAAAGAATAGCGGGCTATT
>JBNKGY010000323.1:0-2808 GCA_050290065.1 Marinilabiliaceae bacterium | reverse complement strand
ATGAAGTCAGGTATCTATATCAATCTCCTGAATACAAAAGAGGTGGATTGGTAGTTCGTGCCCCTAATGCCGATCTGAGTCACGACCCGAGATGGGGCCGAACAGAGGAATGTTATGGCGAAGACCCGTTTTTAAATGGTTCGCTGGCTGTGGCTTTTATTAAAGGGCTTCAGGGCCATGATCCTAAGTATTGGCAGGCAGCAGCCTTAATGAAGCATTTTTTGGCCAATAGCAATGAAAACACCAGGACCACGTCATCTTCAGATTTTGATGAAAGGTTCTTACGCGAGTATTATGCGGTGCCTTTTCAGAAGGGGGTAGAGCTTGGAGGATCACGTGCTTATATGGCAGCTTACAATAAGGTAAATCAGGTTCCCATGATGGTAAATCCATTACTGAAAGATTTAACCGTAGATGAATGGGGGCAAAATGGAATTATTAGTACCGATGGAGGAGCTCTGAAGCTTTTAATCTCTCATCATAAATATTATGAGTCCATTGAAATGGGCGCTGGTATGGCCATAAAAAGTGGTATTAACCAGTTTTTGGATGATTATAAAGCAGGTATTAATAAGGCTTTGGACAAAGGAATAATCCACGAGGCTGATATTGATCAAGTACTTAGGGGAACCTTTAGGGTGATGACGAAACTGGGATTATTAGATGATAAAAAAAATAATCCTTATGCTGAGATTGGCCTGAATAATGAATCAGAGCCTTGGTTGTCTGATGAGAACAAACATATTGTAAGAGAAGTAACGCAAAAATCAATTGTACTTCTTAAAAACGACCAGAATACATTGCCGTTACAGGCATCTAAATTAAAAAAAGTGGCTGTTATTGGTCAGTTGGCCAACCAGGTATTGTTAGATTGGTATTCAGGTACTCCTGCATATTTCGTAACACCATTACAAGGCTTACAACAAAAGTATGGAGAACAAATAAAGTTTGAATATGTGCCCGATTCGTTAGAAGATAAAGCCATTGAAGCAGCGCAAAATGCAGATATGGTTATTGCTTTCGGGGGTAATCATCCCACAGGAAATGCAGGCTGGGAAAAGGTTACCCGACGCAGTTATGGCAAGGAAGCGGTAGATCGTGAAACCATTATGCTTGAAGATGAGGATTGGATTAAAAAGATCTACGAGGTGAATCAAAATACGGTTTTGGTATTAATCAGCAGTTTTCCTTATGCGATCAATTGGTCGCAGCATAATTTGCCGGCTATTGTTCATCTTACTCATAATAGTCAGGAATTGGGAAATGCCCTGGCTGATGTGTTGGCCGGAGATTATAACCCGGCAGGCAGATTGGTTCAGGACTGGCCCATGAGTGATGAGGTATTACCTCCTTTACTGGATTATAATATTCGTAACGGTCATACTTATTTATATGCGAAATACCCGCCACTTTATCCCTTTGGTTATGGGTTGAGTTATACGCATTTTAAGTATGATGATTTTTCGGTAACTGAAAAAGCTAACGAATTTCTGGTAAAGCTTTCTGTGACCAATATTGGTGAGATGGATGGCGATGAGGTAGTTCAGTTATATGTATCTTATCCAGAATCAAAGGTAGCTCGGCCTCAAATAGCCCTCAAGGGTTTTACACGGGAATCCATCTCAAAAGGACAAACTATCGAGGTTGGTTTAGTCATTAATAAAAGTGATTTGCGTTACTGGGATGAGCATCAACAACAAATGGTTTTGGAAAAGGGAAAAGTGCAATTTCTGGTTGGTGCCTCATCTAAAGATATACGTTTAATAAAGACTTGCAATCTCGATTAGAACAGGAATGTATCTTTCGATTTTATTGAATCTAACTTTCTTTAGGAAGAATTAGGGTTGACCTGTCGAGAGGCAGAAGGCCAGTGTAGGTGTGAAACAACGTTCGATGAAGTCAATTTTCAATTGTTTTAATAATTCACAGAAGGGGCTTGTCCTTGTGTTTGATAAATAGCTAACTTCTGTAGAATTATAAACAATTGAAAAGAGCGGGTAGGCATTCTTCTCGACTAGACCTTTTTGATTCCTTTTTGTGGCAATGCCAATTTTTGCGATAAGTGAGTGTAGAATCAAGTTTACTTGAATTCTGCCGAGTGTAGCAAAAATCTTATTAAAAAAAGAATTAGGGTTTGGGACTAAGTCCCAATAGTAAGAAATTCAGGGATTGAGTTTCTTAAGTAAACGACATTGGGCGCACATGAGGTTGATACAGGTTGACGATGCGATGTTCGCATTTGTGCGTTTTATTATCAAACATGAACTTCTGCTGTTCAAACGCCTTTTGGATGGGTTCCTACAACTATTGGCCTCCCATTCGTTTGCAAAACATAACAAACAGGCTGGGATCAAAAACTGGGCGGAGGGTAAACTCTTTCAATCCACAAAAATATTGCAAGTACAAATTTTCACTTATCATTTCAATTGTACCCTGGTCATCCAAACGCAACTTGAGCTTAACTACCATGGATGCTATAACGGATCTAACATCAACAATCTGTCTGCCATTGGAGTAATCCAACTTTTGACAAAAAACCTTCGCAAGTTCATCCCATGGTATCAAATTGGCTAAAACAACCCGGCGATTTTTTATGTCTAATTGTGTTTCGAACGGATGCTTAAACTGTTTTAAGCTTAATTGATTTTGTGGTCTGTAGTTAATTTGGTAATTATAATCGTATACAGATTTAAATGTTATAGAGTAAACCAATATAACTTTCTTTTCGGACCGGATTTAATAACCTGAGTTCGATTAAAATTTTAGAATTCAGATTGACATAAAAGGCTGATATACAAGACAAATTTT
>JBNKGY010000322.1:0-2960 GCA_050290065.1 Marinilabiliaceae bacterium | reverse complement strand
ATTCTTTCATAATTTTCAGTTGAATCTCACTATTTATAGGCGGTCTGAATCCAAAATTTTATGTCGAACTCAGGTTTTTAGTTTAACCTTTTAATTGTGTATGTTATGGCCATAGTAAATATATACCTAACTTTTGATGGGAATTGCGAAGAAGCCTTTAATTTCTATAGAGAAGTTTTTGGTGGTGACTTTGAAATGATAAGTCGCTATAGCGAAATGCCACCACAGAATGGGACGAAGATACCCGATGAATTTTTAGATAAAATCATGCATGTTTCCTTATCCATAAGTAAAGAAACGGGATTAATGGGAAGTGATGTGTCAGGAGATTTGGGCCCTGAATTTATACAAGGAAATAATTTTTCAATATCTGTTGATGCGGAATCAAAAGAACTGGCAGATACTTTTTTTGAAAAACTTTCAGAAGAGGGGGAAGTGGTAATGCCTATGGATAAAACGTTTTGGGGTTCTTATTTCGGTATGTGCATAGATAAGTTTGGTATTAACTGGATGGTGAGTTTTTTGGAGTAGCTTTTATTATATCTGTATACTAACAGCATTCCTAATGTGCTATTACTAACGTAATTAAATCCCTTATTTGTACCCTGACAAAAGAATCGAATCTTTCACCTTTTTGCAAAAACTAACTCTGATATGAATTAAGACTTTTTAACATCAAAATGATTTTCTGTTTGCTCATTTTTATTGCAATGAAAATAAAAAATGTACTTTTGCACATTCAAATTTGGAGATGGGTAGACTTCCTTACATTATTATTTTATTAGTGTTTTTTAAAGTATTGGCGCATAACTTTGTCAATGCAAGCTATTGCTGCACCAATAGGCATGATAGTATTTACTCAGAAAATTCAAATGATCCATATGATATCCCACCGATAGATAACAATTCTGCTATTAAACATTGTGAAGGTAGCGGTAAGTTTCTAAAATTATTGGTGCATGATAATGAAATTGAACAGTATTTTCCAATTGTTGAGTCTGTTATTGAGTTGCCAGGAGATATCCAAATAAAAATTGGTTTGTTGATTTTTGAATCTGATGTTTCTCCTCCGTTATGTGTATAGCATAAAATCAATCCTTTTATTTATAGAATTCACCATCAACCCATTTTATCTCATGGTGTGGATGGAGGAAAAATATATAATAGAGAAATAGGGTTCCAATGCGAAATCATTTTTTCGTCTATTATATTAAGGATAAAAAATTTCTGGATTTAAAATCATGACAATAGAAATAAATTGAAAGTGGTGAAAGTATTTTTTTCACTCTTTATTATAAATCATATAAAAGAAATCTAAATGTTTTATTTAATGCTATTCATATTCATAGTAGGATATGGATTCATCGTGTTTGAACATGTTAATCATATAAACAAAGCTGCTACGGCTTTGTTAATGAGTTCGTTACTGTGGGCTCTGTTTTCATTGGGAGGAGAACAAATATTAAGTCTTGGATTTAGCTCAGCCTGGGCTAACTATGTTAGTGAAATAGGTGATTTTAGTGATGTGAAGGAGTTTATTACTCATCATGCACTAATGGATCAATTGTCAGAAACTTCATCCATACTATTTTTCTTGGTGGGGGCTATGACTATTGTTGAACTCGTTGACCGCTTTCAGGGTTTCAGAATTATAACGAGTAAAATTAGTAGTACTAATCCAGTCAAATTACTGTGGATTATTAGTTTGTTAACATTCTTTATGTCAGCAGTACTAGATAACCTAACCACAACAATTGTTATTATTACAGTATTACGCAAGCTATTGTCCAGTAAAGAAAAAAGGTGGTTATTTGCCAGTGTAGTTGTGGTATCTGCAAATGCAGGAGGAGCCTGGTCGCCTATCGGAGATGTAACAACTATCATGCTTTGGATAGGTAGCCAGTTAACAGCAGGAAATATTATTGCAACAGTATTATTGCCAAGTTTGGTTAATGTATTTATAAGTACCTTTTTGTTTTCTCTTGTTGTCAAAGGACAAACCTTACGACCGGTATTGCCTGAGGATGAGACAAATGAATTTACAACTTATAAAGAGCGTGTATTTATTTTGGTAGTAGGTACGCTAGCGTTAATATCTGTTCCTATATTTAAAACAATTACTCATCTTCCTCCATATTTAGGTATGCTTCTGGGGCTGGCTGTTTTATGGATTATGACTGACCGATATATGAAGAACAGGTCTGCTGAAGATAAGCGTAAGCTAACGATAAATGCCATTATCAAAGATATTGATATGCCAACAGTACTTTTCTTTTTAGGTATTTTAAGTGCAGTAGGGGCATTGCAGGCAGCTGGTCATTTAGATATTATGGCTGAATATTTAGACCAGCATGTGAAAAATATTTATGCCATTAACTTTATTATTGGAATAATATCATCCATCGTAGATAACGTACCATTAGTGGCGGCATCTATGGGAATGTACAACATAGCTGGAGCAGAAGCTACTGGTTATATGGCAAATTTCGTACAGGATGGAAGTTTCTGGTCTTTCTTAGCATATTGTGCAGGTACAGGAGGTAGCATCCTGATCATTGGATCGGCAGCCGGAGTAGCAGCTATGGGATTGGAAAAAATTGATTTTGTATGGTATTTGAAAAAAGTAAGTTGGATTGCATTTGCCGGATATTTTGGTGGTGCGTTTACTTTTTGGTTGATTAACATGATGTTTTAAATAAACTTGAAACAACCTTTTGTAATTTATTTCATTCTATTGAATGATTCATTTATCCTGAGGGTTGTAAATAGTAAATGAAAATTAGGACCTTTACAAGAGATTAATTATACCTATTTCACTATGAGATTGGTGTTAAATAATTTTAGAGACACTAAGTTTATACAAGGCGTAAATTATTGCGATAAATGAGAGCAGAGCCAAGCTTGCTTGAGCTATGCCAAGTGAAGCAATAATCATGAAATAAATTGAGGCATAGCCTTAG
>JBNKGY010000321.1:0-2989 GCA_050290065.1 Marinilabiliaceae bacterium | reverse complement strand
TAGTTCACTTCGTTCCTAAAGTAGCTTGAATTTAGCTCGGCATTATACCGGCGCATTTATAGTTTTAATTGGTATAACAAGTGAGGCTAAATCGCAGGTAGATCCGAAAATACAAACAAATACATCAGATTTTTGTTTAAGGAAGAGTGCTGAATCAGCTATACAATCTGATATTGAATCTTCTATAAAAGCCAATGATTGTACCTGAAAATGGAGGTCAATATCCCTGATAATTTCCTGTGCAAGTACAACTGGAGCTTCCTTTACTAAAAATAGTAAGGGCACTAAACTAAAAATCGATGCCTGCATTCATATAACGAAAATAATGCAGGCAACTACCATCGGAATGAATGGTTGGAATTATTACGTACCGGATCATTATTGCCATAAACATACCATTCAATAAGATTGGCTGTATGCAGAACTCCTACGGTACTAAAATCGTTTAATTGATAACGTTGCGATTGAACACGCAATCCCCAATTCGATTAAAATTAAAGAGCTCAGATGATATTAAATGACTGATGTATCCCATATTTCATAAAATTATAAAGTTCAGTCCTTTGAAAAGCATCGTAACATTTTTACATCTAACAATCAGTAAGTTAAGCTTTCTTTTCAACCACGAAATATGCGAATTAAACGAATTGTAAAACCACTTTGTGGTTTATAGGCATTTTGAAGAAAAGCCATTAGTTTAATTAACCATTAAGATCTGTTTTATAAGGTATTGTTGAATTTCTTTCAGTCATTTTGTAAAAGCATCAGAGTTCCAATACTTCCTTCAACGTAAAGGTTTTGTGAAAAACAGTGGGGTCAAAAATCAGCAAGGCTGGGCCACATCTATCGTATATGCAGATAAAAGGATGGTATCGGACAGAAAATGGTCCTGATCCGTTGCATGCACAATCATCATGCTCCATATACAGAGAGTAAATAAAAATATATGTAAGTGTATATTTTTTTGTTCGTGATATCCACGAAGTTTCAAATTGCCTAAAGACGCATAAAGTAAACAAAGAGGTATGCCGCTACCATAAAAAAGCTTAATACAGGAAGTTTGTACACATATTTTTAGAATGATCTGAACAACAAATCAATATTCGGTATATCTTTGCAGCCTAAATTTCAAATTGATTATGAATTCACATTTTAAACCCAAATTACTTACGCTACTTAAAAACGGTATTGATAAAAAACAATTAACATCAGACATATTAGCTGGTGTTGTTGTTGGTATTGTGGCATTGCCATTAGCCATTGCTTTTGCAGTTGCTTCGGGTGTTTCTCCGGAAAAGGGTATCATTACAGCCGTAGTTGCGGGTTTCCTAATTTCGTTATTAGGAGGAAGCAGGGTACAAATTGGAGGTCCTACAGGCGCTTTTATTGTGATTGTATATGGAATAATTGAGCAGTACGGCATCAATGGCTTACTTATTTCTACTATTTTGGCTGGTATAATACTCATACTAATGGGAGTGTTAAAGTTAGGTGCCTTATTAAAATACTTCCCTCATCCTTTAATTGTTGGTTTTACCAGTGGTATTGCTTTGGTTATTTTTTCTACACAAATTAAGGATGCTTTAGGTTTGAACATCGCTAAGGTTCCGTCGGACTTTATTGATAAGTGGACGGTATACTTCCAGCATATTAATAACATTGATTTTACAACTGTAATCATTACCATTTCAACCATACTGATTACGCTATACTCAAGGAAGATCACCACCAAAATACCAGGTTCATTTATTGCCATACTATTGATAACCATTGTAGTTCAACTATTTCATATTCCTGTTACCACAATCGAATCGTTTTTTGGAGATATACCCAATAGTTTCGGTTTGTCCATACCTGATTTTGAGTTGAGCACTTTGCATTATTATCTGGCTCCTGCCTTAACCATTGCTTTATTGGGAGGTATTGAATCCCTGTTATCAGCTATTGTGTCTGATGGTATGATTGGTGGTAAACACAGATCAAACACTGAGCTTATAGCACAAGGCATTGCCAATATCATCACACCGTTTTTTGGAGGTATTCCAGCTACTGGTGCAATAGCCCGCACAGCTACTAATGTTAAAAACGGAGGAAGAACTCCTATCGCAGGAATGATTCATTCCATTACTTTGTTGTTGATTATGCTGTTTCTGGGTACCTGGGCAAAGTTAATTCCCATGTCGTGCTTAGCCGGAATATTAATGGTGGTTGCCTATAACATGAGCGAATGGCGTTCATTCATAGCCATACTCAAAGGCTCTTTGTTTGATATAATCGTATTACTCAGTACATTCTTGTTAACGGTACTGGTGGATTTAACAATTGCCATTGAAATAGGTGTGGTTTTATCAGCCATATTGTTTATGAAGCGAATGTCTGACATTAGTGAAAAAAGGATAAATAATGTTGTGGATTCTGATGTTATTGAAGATTATACAGAAATTCCTGAAGGCATTTCAATTTATGAGATCAGCGGACCCCTGTTTTTTGCTTCTGCTAAAAGATATTCGCAGGTCATTGAAGAGATTGGATTAAAAAGCTCGGTTCTGATTATCAGGATGCGCCATGTATCCTTTATCGACCAAACGGGATTGCATAATTTAAAAGAGACCTTAAAAATTTTGCAACATAAAGGCGTGATTGTCATTTTATCCGGGCTGAGTGTTGATATTGTTAAAGACCTGAAGAAAAATAAAATTACTAATATTATAAAAAAAGAGTGCTTATGCGATTCCTTTGATAATGCATTGACAACGGCCAAGGAAAAATTAAATCTCACTATATAAAACAGATTATACAGAGTTCCATAAATAACTATCTATGGAATTCCAGGGTGCAGCTTCGATAATGTTTGCTTTGTTTCTTTGTCAAGACAAGAAATGTAGTCAGTTTTGGAAGAATCGCTATTTATATTCACTATTGTCCGGTAAATATTCGATTTTAATTATTTGTTAACCTTTGTCTTCGAGCCAGACAGGCTTTTACTTTT
>JBNKGY010000320.1:0-3002 GCA_050290065.1 Marinilabiliaceae bacterium | reverse complement strand
TTAAAATACTTGAAAAATCGATTACCTGAATCTTTAAAAAATTCGAACGAGCATGACAGTGATAGTAATAATAACAGTAATGGCAAAGGGGATATTTAGTGCATTAAACAGACTAATTTGTAAAACATTTGCCATCAAGTATAATCTTGCAGAAGCCCCTATGGTTCTGGATACCAAAAATAACCAGGCACCGGTTTTGTATCCGAATTTCCCAAAACGTTGTTCCAGGTAGGTGTATATTGATGTCAGGTTTAACCGATAATAAACGGGAAGCAAAACATGAGCAATCACCAAGTAGCCAATGAAATATCCGGCAACCATTTGTAAGTACGAAAACTGAGTGGTTTTGACCCAACCGGGTACCGAAATAAAAGTTACTCCCGAGAGGCTGGCTCCAATCATACCAATTGAAACGATATACCAAGGCGACTGTTTATTGCCCAGAAAAAAGCTTTTGTTATCAGATTTTTTTCCTGTAATATATGAGATTACCATCAGGATAATAAAATATAATGCAACAAGCAATCCGGTATGTAAGGGGGTCATATGTTGTTAAAATTAGTGATGTATTATTGTTTGGTAAAAATATAGGAGTAAGCAATGTAATCCAAGATAAACAATGATAATTTTTATAACTTTGAGCGATCTAAAAATAATTGGTTAATGAATTCAGATAGTTATCCATCTCAATTACTTGAAAATGCAGTAAAAGAATTTTCTCAGTTACCAGGAATTGGGCGTAAAACAGCTCTGAGAATGGTTCTGTTTTTATTGAAACAGGAAAAGCAGGATGTTCTGAGGTTTGCTGAATCTTTGCGTCAGTTGAGAGAGGAGATTGTGTATTGCAAAGAGTGTTTTAATATTTCGGATACAGAGACTTGTAATATTTGTGCCAGCCCCAAAAGAGACCATTCAACAGTTTGTGTGGTGGAAAATATAAAGGATGTGATGGCCATTGAAAATACACAGCAGTATTTCGGTGTATATCATGTTTTGGGAGGTATTATTTCTCCCATGGATGGAATTGGACCCGACGATTTAACGGTAAATCCGTTAGTGAATAAAGTGAAAGAAGGTAAGGTGAAAGAGTTAATCTTTGCATTACCAACTACCATGGAAGGTGATACAACTAATTTCTACTTATATCGTAAGTTTAGTGATGTTGATATTAAAATAACCACATTAGCAAGGGGAGTTTCTATTGGTGATGAGCTGGAATATACAGATGAAGTTACCTTAGGGCGTTCCTTAATTAACCGATTACCATTCGATATATCATTATAATAATCTTAAGAAAAATAATATGGTAAAACCTGAAGTTAACAGGAAATTTAAAACCTTGAATTTAATTTATGTAGCCATATTGGTGAGTTTGTCAATAGCGGCAATATTTTCAGTAATAATGGTTTTTAAATCTGGTGCTATGCCGGTTTTTGGGACTGGGGATAATGATCTGATTAAGTCAATAGTTGTCATTGCTTTATTAGTAGGAATTCCCGTAAGTCATATATTCTTTCATAAAAAAGTAAAACATATTGATAAGTCACTTCCGGTACTGCACAAAATGGCAATGTATCAAACTGCATTTGTCGTACGTGTTTCTATGCTCGAAGGAATAGGCTTATTGGCATTAATTGGCTACCTGGTTAGTGCAGATAAATCATTTTTATATATGTTTGGAGTGATTTTTATTTTGTTTATCATTCATGCGCCAACCAGAAATAAATTAAGTTCAGATTTAGATTTGACGGAGGAAGAGGAGGAGGAGATTTTATAAATGAATATTACCATCATCCTTGTGAAATATGGATTGATTTTTAATCAGAAATGAAGTTGCGGCAGTGTAGATAAATAATGACACTCAGGTTTGTTATCTGTTAATGTTAATTTCTATTTTAATATATATTACAAGGAATATTATTAATGAACCCAATTCATATCACAGAATCAAATAAATAGAAGAATAAATGATTATTGCAGTTGACTTTGACGGAACAATAGTTGAGCATAAATATCCTGCCATAGGTAAAGAAATTATTTTTGCATTTGAAACGCTGAAGGCTATGCAAAGTGAAGGACATTTGCTTATTTTATGGACTTATAGGACAGGAAAAGAATTAGAGGAAGCAGTTGAATATTGTCGTAAAAAAGGGATTGAGTTTTATGCGGTAAATAAAAGTTACCCTGAAGAAAAATTTGATATTGAAAATACCAGTAGGAAGATAAATGCTGATGTTTTTATTGATGATAGAAATATAGGCGGTTTCTATGGGTGGGGTGAAATATGGCAAGAACTAAAATTAGGTGGAGACGAAGAGTCCAATAAAATGAAATACAGAATGGAACAGGCACAACGCAACCCAATATGTGATTTTTTTAAAAGTGTTTTTTGTAAATAGTAATTTGTTATTTTGGATTTATCTGTTGTTATAGTAAGCTACAATGCTGTTGATTTTTTGCGCTTGTGCTTGAATTCTGTTTTTAAGGCTTGTGAAAATATAAATGCTGAGGTTTTTGTAGTTGATAATAACTCTGCGGATAATGTTGTGGAAGTGGTTGAAAATGAGTTTCCTCAATGTCGTTTAATTGCTAATAAAGATAATCCGGGGTTTGCCATTGCAAATAATCAGGCTATTCGCCAATGTAAGGGTCAATACATACTGGTACTTAATCCAGATACAGTTGTTGCTGAAGATACTTTTGAAAAAATAATCCAATTCATGCATCATCAACAAGATGCGGGTGGATTGGGTGTAAAAATGATTGATGGTTCCGGGATGTTTTTACCGGAATCAAAAAGAGGTATTCCATCTCCCTGGGTTTCTTTCTGTAAAATGTCAGGTTTAAGCAGTGTCTTTCCCTCCAGTAAAATTTTTAGTGAGTATCATAAAGGATATTTGGCAAAGGATAAAATTCATCCGGTGGAAGTATTGTCAGGTGCCTTTATGTGTTTGAGAAAAGATGTTTTAGATCAGGTAGGCTTGCTCGATGAAGACTTTTTT
>JBNKGY010000319.1:0-3029 GCA_050290065.1 Marinilabiliaceae bacterium | reverse complement strand
ACTGAATTCTAATAAATCATTAAAAATATTATTTCAGCCTAGTGATTTTAGAGCTTTTAAAAATGAAGAGTTTATGGAGGTGGGGTGTATTCTTTCAGAAGATTTAAGAGATTGCGATTTATTATTGGGTGTTAAAGAAGTAACCCCCAATACATTACTTGAAGGAAAAAAATATATGTTTTTTTCACATACCGCTAAAAAACAGGAACATAATCAATTGTTATTACAAACTATTATTGATAAAAACATAACCTTGATTGACTATGAATTCTTATATAGTTCTCAGAAAAAACGTATTGCTGCATTTGGTTATTGGGCAGGATTGGCTGGGGCATATGGTGTAATGAGAGCTTATGGTTTAAAATATCATTTGTTTAAATTAAAAGCACTTACAGAAATTGAGAGCAAGGATATGCTGTTTAAAGAGCTTAGAAAAGTTGTGGGAGGCAATGAGAAGATTGTTATTACCGGAAAAGGAAGAGTTACCAGTGGGGTAGAAGAAGTGTTGCAGGCATGTGGCATTTACAAAGTGAATATGGATGGTTTTTTTAATAAAAAATATCCTGATCCGGTTTACTTTATTGCAGAACCTGAACATTATGTGAAGCATAAGCAAGGAAGAGATTTTGTATTTAAGGAATTCAAAAAGCAACCACAAATGTTTGTGAGTAACTTTAAACGATTTACTCAGGTAGCAGATGTAATGATTGTAGGTCATTTTTGGGACCCAAGATCGCCAAAACTGTTTGATGTTGAAGATATTGTGTCGACCCTGTTTTCAATTAAGCTGATTGGTGATATAACTTGTGATATTGAAGGATCTGTGCCCACAACCAAAAGAGTATGTTCGTTAGATGAACCTTATTATGATTATAATCCGAAAACTGGACAATTGGAAAAGCCATTCATGGTTGATAATAATATTACCGTGATGGCCGTGGATAAACTTCCGGGAGCTTTACCAAGGGAGAGTTCTGAATATTTTTCTGAGCTTTTGGTAGATCATGTTTTAGGTTATTTTTGGATGGGAGATTATAATAAAGTACTTAAAAAGGCTACAATTGCCAAAAACGGAAAAATCAAAAAGCGATACAGTCACTTACGCACATTTGTTCAGGAAAAACTTTAGTCGGTACCTTTTGTAAAAATCAACATTTTTAAAATTATTATTGGTTAGGTTTGAATTTTGTGGTATAATTAGTGTTCGTCTATAAAGTTCAACTACTGCGTTGTTGCTCAAAATACAAATCCTCATATACGCTAGTATACTGCGGTTTTAATTTTATACACGCCTTGTATTTAAACTTTATAGTCCAAACACACGACTTTATGGACAGGCACTATTTATCATTTAATTAAAACAGACTAAATGTATTAGTTGTCTCTACTAATCCAAATCAATCCTTGGTTTATTAAAAACCCAATGTCTAGTTTTATTTTGCCTTGCTAAACGATTATTAAATATGCCATTAAAAGGAATAAGCCTTATCTGATATTTTAATTACATTAGAAAAGCGTATCCTAAATATGATTTTTATATTTTTGCTACCACAAATCTAAACAAATACAACTAACATTGAGAATTGATAATTCTAAAAAATTAGATATGAATTCAAATAACTCAAATACCAATATATTGTCAAATTACAAGCATCTGTTCCAAAGGAGTAAAAATCTATTAATTTCACCCATAAAGGAGTGGAAAGTTATATTTGATGAAAAGCTTGATTTTAATAAAATCATAAGTGATTTTACCTTACCATACATTGCCGTTATCACCTTAATCGTATTTCTGGGATCACTATCTACTCATCAGACCATTGATTTTACATTGGCGCTTAAAACAGCTGTTGCCAAATTTTCAGCACTCTTTATTGGACTGCTTTTATCTTACTTTATTACTTTAAAAACCATTCCGGGTTTTATTCAAAAGCCCAAATCCAATAATATAAAACTTATTGCAATAAAAATAACAGCCTATTCATCCATAATCTTATACCTAATTCAGATTACCATAGCCTTAATTCCTCAGCTATATTTTTTAATTGGAATTTCTCTTTATACAGGATATTTGGTTTGGCTTGCAACTGACTTTATTGGTGAATTTGAAACTAAAGATTTAAGAATTGTATTCACTATTATTGTTAGTTTATTACTTTTGTTGATTCCTTATTTAATATCGATAATTTTCATTCAGTTTAGCGGCATTTGAAATAAGCATATATACCTATGGCACAACAAAATAAAATCAACATCAAAAACAAAAAGGCGTATTTCGACTATGAAATTATTGAAAAATATGTGGCCGGCGTTCAACTTTCAGGTACAGAAATAAAATCATTACGCCTTGGAAAAGCCAGTTTAGTAGAGGCATATTGCTATTTTGTGAAAAATGAACTTTGGATAAAAGGTTTTAATATAACCGAATACTTTTTCGGAACGTACAACAACCACATGCCTTTGCGGGAACGTAAACTTTTATTGCACAAAAAAGAACTTCAGAAACTGGATCGAAAAACTAAAGAATCAGGACTAACTATTATACCCCTAAAAGTATTTATTACCGAAAGAGGATGGGCTAAAATTGAAATTGGCCTGGCAAAAGGTAAAAAAAGTCACGACAAACGTGAAACTTTAAAAACTAAAGATGCTAAAAGAGAAATGGACAGAATCAAGAAGTCGCATTAGTGTTTAGCATTTGGATTAATGACATTCTGTAGGAACACATGGACATAAAGACACTAAGTTTTGAAGGTTTATTCTTTTTAAGTAGCATTTTATCATGATCTTTTTTTAATAAATCGCAAAAAAAAGAACAAACATATACAATTCTGTAACCAACCACCAACAGCTAATTACTTCTTCCCACTTAATAAAGTGTTTGATTTACATCTTTATTCCATTCTTCGCTCCCCTTTGCCAAAAACTTTTTCATGTTATACCAATTAAAACTATAAACCTGAGTTCGATTAAAATTAGCGAGCTCAAATTTCAGTAAATGATTGATTTACAATATAAATTTTTGAGAC
>JBNKGY010000318.1:0-3042 GCA_050290065.1 Marinilabiliaceae bacterium | reverse complement strand
GCTGGTATTAAAAACGGGTTGTAGTTCAACCTGGAATAATCGCTGGGTCGTGCCGACCGCTCATATTCCTATTTATTGGGCTTAGTTATTTTTCAACTTTGATATAATGTTTGTTGATTTTATTATTTCCCGAAGTTCTGATAGATTGTCCCCTATATATTCTTTTGGTATTATATTGGCTATCATTTTATTCTGATAAATCAAAAGCCAACTATTTAATTCCAGAACTTTATATGTCTTTTCCCAAGTCATTTCGGTATTAAATGAATCTCCACTGATTTTAATGTCTTCTTTAGATATTTCATATGTAACTTCTTCTTGAAGTCTGGTATGAGTGTTATAATTTTTCTTAGATGAAAAATATACAGTTATTGGCAACAGAAATATAACAACAAAGCTAAATGCCATTGGTAAAATTGGAATTTCTGTTGATTCAATTATTCCAAAAATATACGATACATTAAAAATGAATGAGAAAAGTCCCATTGCAAGTATAAACTTCATTGACCATTTTCTATAGGTCAATATATACATAAGCTTCACATAGTCTTTAAGTTCAATCTTGGTTTTTATTGTCATTGTTAAAATATTTATTTCTTGTTTTGATATGTGCAATTTCATAATTGAGTCCAAACGTTTTACAATATGAAACGGTTGGGTTTTCGGGCTACGTTTTTGTCCACCGAGGAAAACTCTGGCGCGGGAACAAAAGCCCCGCAAACCATTGAACCCCAACTGTTTTATATTGTGTGTTGTGAGTAGTTATTTTTTTACTAAAATGTATTCAACAGGAGTTTTGTTGTATTCAGACAGTTGTCCTTTTAATGTTTTATTTTTATCAGTAACTAATTTTAAAATGCCTTCTGATCTATCTGGATACGATTCATTTTCTTCGTAAACTTCTATTTTTACCTCAAATTTTAATGAGTTTTGACTGGAAAATTTACCATCTCCACTAAGTTGTAATATTAGCTTCGAATTCTCAAATTGCTCAAATTCTAACGAGTAACCATTATACGATTGGCTAATCATTGCAATTCCACTCTTACCGTCTTCAGAAACTAAGCTATATTCTCCTAATATATTGTATGGAGTAATAACATCATTATAATAATTATATGTATTTTTTAGGCGATTTAATACAAATTCTTTTTCTTGAATATTAGAAATTAAATTAATATAATAAATTGAACTATCTATTAATGAATTTCCGAATGATATGTTCTTAATGTTATTATATTCATCCAAAGCCCAAAATTCGAAACTTGCAGATAAAAATCCAAATTTCTGTTCTCCTTCTTGAATTCTGCCGATATTAATATCTAAATTACGATATTTCCTACTAGCTAAAGAATCAAATTTAAAATTCTTTCTATCTGAATAAATCCTCCCAAGCCATTTATATCCAAAGGATTTTGTGAGTGAATCGCTGGTAATATCAAGTGTTTTGTGAATAATACTTAATGATAAATTATAGTTGGCATTCATATACAACAATCTTCCATAGTTTATCAGTAAATTTGGTTCTATTCGATCAATGTGTTCATTAATATTATTTTGTTGAATTTTTTCACTTAAAACAGAAATGCTCGTATTAAGATCATTCCATGCATTGGTTTTTGCTTGTTGATCAATGTATTGATTTGAAACTTGCTGATTATAAACCTTCTCTTCAGATAACATTTTTTCGACAGAATTTTTTATTGTTGCTATCTCCTTTTGAGTAGTCTCATCTTTTTTAGAACTAAAAGTATCCACAAGAGTTATTAAACTAAAAATGATAGAACTAGATAGTGCTATTATACTTATTAGTAGAGATGGATTTCGAAACCACTTTGTTTTTTTTTCTTCCAATAGTTTAATTTGAATCAGATCAACTTGCTTCTGAAGCAATTCAACTTTTTCTTCAATATTATCAATCATGGTTATAGGATTTAGTTAAGAATTTTATTTTTTGAAATATGTTAAGTCATTGAATTCGTTGAAATAACATAGGGGTTGTTGATTTTGTTCATAATTACTCACAACATATCCATATCGTCATTGTGTTTATATACATATATGGCAGCATAACGACAATGTCTAAATAATATAATATGTTTAGTCATTTTGCCAGCCAAATTTAACAAATAATTTCTCCTTTAAAAAAATATGATAAAAAATTCCCGGGAAATCATTGTTTGAAAATAGCTGCAAATGAAACACATTGAAAATTTAGTTAGCATCTAACTAACTGCTCCTGCTATAAAGCTTCTTGCTTTTTTTATAATGTGAGCTTTGTTTGGCTGGGTTCAAGTAAACTTAACTCTTTGCAAACATAGTGTAATCATTCTTCAGGCAATATAGAGAGGGGCACAAGTCCTCTTAAAGGCGGCATACCTTTATTATACTCCAATTACATATGAAGTATAACTCAGCGTAATCAACATGAAGTTTGAGATGTAATTACAACATGATAAACATGAAATAATTTCGAATTAAAGATGTAGTAAATACGAAAAAAGTCGAATTTGATTCGAATTTAGTACGAAGATACTACGAGTTTACTATAAATATACTGGGTTGTAATATTGTACCAATTAAAACTATAAATGCATATGTATTACACGCATCCCGAAGTAATTATATTAAACCCGAAATATGCATTCGAGTTAAAAGTGTTCCCTGCATAAAGTAAAAATCCCCTTCAGTTTCTTGAACCAAAGAGGATTTTAATTTTAATAAAAACTCAATCTAAAAACACTATAAAATAAAAGTCTTACATAATTTATCTGCCGAAAACTATTGGTACCTAATTTTGACCACGACGCGTCTGCTTTTGCTCTGTTTTCTTCTGAATTATTAGGCGCTATGGGTTCTGAAAATGATTTACTTTCCGCCATAAGCTGACCCTCTGGCACGCCCAACTCCAACATTTTTTTGCTGAATCACCAATGCATTCACCATACCCAACTTTTTGTTTTTAATACCGATTAAAATTCAAAATGCTACTTCTAGTTCACTTCGTTCCTAAAGTAGCTTGAATTTAGCTCGGCATTATAC
>JBNKGY010000317.1:0-3063 GCA_050290065.1 Marinilabiliaceae bacterium | reverse complement strand
TTATTGCGATAAACGAGAGCAGAGCCTAGCTTGCTTGAGCTATGCCGAGTGAAGCAATAATCATGAAATAAATTGAGGCATAGCCTTAGTTACGACGATGTTTTGTAACGTATTATAAATTTAATAGAATGAAATTATAACGCTAAGATTATTGGGATATTCGTATTAAATTGGCTTCAACAATTTTACTCTTACAAAGTATAGAACTAAACTATTAAAAACTTAAAGGTGATTTTTCTAAGCTTTATGGCTGAAGTAGATAGTTGGATTTTTACTTTATTTACAATGTGTTTCATTTGCGGATATATTCAAAAAAAAACAACTTTCCGGCAATTTTTTGTCCTATTTTTTATAGGAAAAATTAATTGTTAATATTGGTGGTGAAATAACTAAACATATTATAATTTTTCTACATTGTCGCTATACTGCCATATAGGCATATAAACACAATGACGATATAGATACGTTATATGCAATTCAAAAAATATTTTTCTAAAGATGAATTAAGGAATGATAGGCTTTCCAAAATGGATAAATTTGATTTTTTCTTTATTTATAGAGGGGGATAATATTGTGTTTTCTTCAGCACAACTTCAGAAAACGAACCATTTATCAAATCTAAACGATTAATTATTATACTATGAGCTTATTCAAACAATTAGTATTAAGAGATTCAGTAGAAATAGAAACAACACCAGAAAAGATATGGGATTTTTTTTATCATCTTGACAGAAATTACAAATCCTGGCACCCAAAAGATCATGTTGTTTTTAGATGGACTGGAGAACCTATGGAGGTTGATTCAAAGTATTATGCTGAAGAGTACATTAATGGAAAATTGCGTAAATTTTATGGAACGATAACAGAAGTAATTCCATATGAGAAGATTGTTTTCAAACACGGATTTCCTATATCTTTAGCTTCTGGTGGTTTTGAGATACAATTAGAACGCAAAGGCTCTAACACAGTATTTACGGCAGTAAATTATATCAATGCAGAAAAGATATTTCGATTTATTGCCAGATTTTCAGAATATAGAACTCTAGAAAACATGATTGAGATTGGCAGAAAGCACACGATTGAAGAAGGAGAAAATCTTAAAAAAATATTAGAACAATGAAAAAGAATAAAATAAAAATTGATTTAAGTGGCGTTCAGAAAACTTTGTTGATGCCTCTTTGGGGAAGAGCAAAAGAAACAGAGAAAAACAACCCCCTTATTGTTGACACTTATGCAAAAGAAATTATTAATAAGATAGATTATGATTTCTCAAAAATGGAATCAGGTTTCAGTGAGATGGAAGGTTTTACTTGGGTAATCCGAGCATACCATTTTGACAATACAATAAAAAGATTCATTTCAAATCATAAGAACCCGCTGATTATAAATATTGGTGCTGGCTTGGATACAACGTTTCATAGAATTGATAATGAAAAAGTTAGATGGATTAATATCGATTTACCAGATGTGATTTCATTAAGAAAAAAGCTTATGCCCGATTCACCACGAGAAATTTCAATTGGAAAGTCAGTTTTTGACTTCAGCTGGATTGATGACATAAGTATAATAGTAAAAGGTAGAGCCATCATGATTTTGGCTGCAGGGGTTTTCTTTTATTTTGAAGAAGAACAAATGAAAAAATTATTTTACAAAATTGGTGATGCTTATCCTAAAGCCCATCTTGTTTTTGATTCATTCCCTTGGTTCGTTGTATGGTCATGGAATATGGAATTAAAAAAAGGAGAAAAAGGAAAATTAGATTCTTCTGCATCCCCCATGAAATGGTATCTGAGCAAGGCATCAAAATTAAAGAGTTGGGTAACTACACTGAAAGTTATTGATGAATACCCTTTATGTTCAAGAATAGAATTCAAAAAAGAATGGAATAAAAAACTAATATTTCAAATGAAAGTAATGAATGTTTTGCGATTGTACAACATGATTCACATCCAATTTTAACAATATCTCGACGGAAAAATGGTTTGAAAAATGAAATTCACCCCTAGCCCCTCTTTCATTTTTCAAAACGGAAAAAATCAAATTTATAATTAATGAAAAAAGCCTATTTGATTAATGTGAACGAAAAATATTTTTGAACTTCTCCGCTTCGCTCCGACCACGCTGCGCTCTCCTCCTTCGTCGTCGGGGCGTATAACAAGGGATATACGAGAAATGCCTCGGCTCGGCATTTCTCCAAATTTTGCTCCTACGTCGCAAAACTTCGTATATCCCTAACGTTATCATGCATTTAACAAACTCAAACTTGAAAATTTAAGAAATGAAAAAATATTTAGTTACCATTTTAATCTCTTCATGCTTATTATTCATATCATGTAACAGTTCAACTCAATCATCTAATGCTGCAAGTTCAAATTGTTTAGTGAATAAAGTTGCCAGTGATATTTGTAATGAATTTAACTCTGTTGAGAATGTAAGTGAGTTATCTGAGTTGGAAGTTCAAGTATTGATTGGAAAGATTCTGACTAAGTACGATGAAGAATGGAACGAAGAATTAGAAAGAGTTAGAAACCCAAACAGTACTAAACATACAAAACTTGACCTTTTACTTAGCAATATATTACAGCAGGATTGTAAAAAGTATCATATAGTAGATAATCTATTGGATAAAAACTATTTCGAGAACCAAAAAATCAGGAATTTATATTTAAATGTAAAAGCATTTGTAATAGCTGCAGAAACTAATATTGGAGTTGATAGCTTACTAAGTTTCTTTGGTAACCCTTCGGGGACTGAATTAAAGCAAAAATTAAATGCTGTTCAAGCTGAGCTTCAATAGTTTAATTGGGATTCAGGTATATATATAATGAAACGTGAAAGCGGTCTAATTTTCAATGTGAATGTATTTGACTACGAAAGTGGTGATGAAAATCTTGAATTGAGATTTCAATTTAGTGACAGTAATGATAATCTTATTGATGATTGGATATATATTATGAAAGAGGATTTGAGAGCAGCGGAGTTAGAAGCTGAAAATGACTTGCAAGAAATGGAGATTACTCCAATAGCTCCTCCTTTACCACCATCACCACCAAGGTCTAATCG
>JBNKGY010000316.1:0-3107 GCA_050290065.1 Marinilabiliaceae bacterium | reverse complement strand
AGTTGGGGTTCAGTGGTTTGCAGGTCTTTGATTCTCGCCCCAACATTCTTGTCGGTGGACAAGAACGCAACCCGAAAACCCAACCGTTTCATATTGTAAAACGTTAGTAGCCATTTTAAGAGAAACACCCTGCAAGCAAAAATTATGAAAGGAAGATCATACATATTATCATTTATAAGCTTCGTACTTATAATTTACCTCATCCCTTATTTTAGGCAATGCTACCAGTGTATTGATACAGGCTGTGCTAATGATTCTAAAATGATATTTATAATTACAAGCTTTGTTATGTTAATTATAGGAGTATTGAAACTCTTGTTGACTAACAAACAAGGCATTAGATTAATTTATAAAATATATGATTTTGTTTTTTGTATAGCATCTGCCAGAGTTTTATTCATTGAACCAACAAAAACTAGCATGTGGTGGGGAATCCTACTTGGGATAATTATCTTAATAACAAATATTATAGTCGCCCTAATGTTTATGAAAAATAGCAAACATTTAAAAGTTCCAAGCAGCAATAAATAAACTGTGAAAATACTCATTGATACAAATATTCTGATTCAGTTAGAGGATAACAAAATCATTGGAAAGGATTTCTCTAAGTTTTATAGTCTTGCGATTTCAAACGGATGTAAGATTTTATATCATCCAAATGCGATACCGAAAGATATTGAAAGAGATAAAGATACGGAACGTAGAAATGTTATTCTATCAAAACTCGAAAAGTACGAAAGACTTGAAAATTGTGCTGAACCAACAGGTGAATTTCTGGAAAATATAAAGGATAACAAGATAAATGATAAAATAGATAATCGTCAGTTATTTCAGCTATTCAAAGGGTATGTTGATTGTTTTGTAACTCAAGATAATGGTATTCATTCAAAAGCCACAAAATTTGGATTAGAAAGTAAGGTTTTAAGTGAAAAGGACGCTTTAGAAAAACTTGAGAAACAATTCATTATTGAAATACCACAGCACCCAATTCTCAAAGAACATAGTATTAGGAATATCGAATGCTATTTTGAAACCGAGTTTTTTAACAGTTTGAGCAACGATTACGGAACTGAAAAATTTAAGGAATGGCTTAGTAAGTGCGTAAGAGAAGATAGAAAATGTTATTCTTTGATAGTTGATAATAGTATACAGGCTATTTTGATTTATAACATTGAAAAAGTTGAAGACCATAAAATCGATGGGATTTTTGAAAAGGTTCTTAAAATATGCACATTAAAAGTCTCAAATGACGCTTTTGGAATTAAATTAGGAGAACTCTTTCTCAATAAAATGTTTGCTTTTTGTATAAATCACAAGATTGGATATCTATATTTAACCGTTTATGAAAAACAAGAGCAACTAATAGTATTACTTGAAAAATTCGGCTTCGAAAGACAAACTTTTACGAATAAGCAAGGATTAAGTGAAATCCGTATGATAAAGTGCTTAGACAAAAGCAAAATTTCAAAGAATGGTAATGTATTTGAAATTCATCCATTTTACACAGACGGAGAATTGGTCAATAAATTTGTAATTCCTATCAGACCAGAATTTTATGGAACACTTTTCAAAGACGGCAAATTAAGACAACCAACTTTATTTGATTCGGCACCTGATAGTATAAATGAAATCCAAGGGAATACAATTGTAAAAGCATACATTTCAAACACTCGGATTAAGAATCTCAATCAAGGTGATTTACTCCTTTTTTATTCATCTAAAACGGACAAAGTTATTGAACCGATTGGAATTTTAGAATCAGCAACCGAGGTGGATAACTTTGATGATTTATGGGAAATTGTTAGAAAAAAGACGGTATTTTCGCAAAGTCAATTGAGTGAAATGTTGGCTGAAAAAGGTAGATTGCATGTAATTATTTTTAGGCTAATTACATACATGGACAAAAAGATTAAATTGCCTAAAATTAAGGAAATTGACAGTTTTAAAAATAAATTGCAAACTGTAACAAGATTAAAAGAACAAGATTATTTAAGTTTGAAAAATGAAGGATACTTTGACGAGCGTTATATTATCAATTAAACCGATTTATGCACAAGCTATTATGGATGGAACTAAAAAGGTTGAATTTAGGAAAAAGATTTTTAAAAAAACTGTAGACAAGGTTTTTGTGTATTCTTCTTCTCCAGAAAAAAAAATAATAGGCTACTTTACAATCGGAAAAATTGTAGAGGATTCACCTGAGCAATTATGGAAAAAATTTAAGGAAGTTGGCGGAATTGACAAAAAGGACTTTTTTGAATATTACAAAAACTCTGAAACTGGTTTTTCGATTGGAGTAGAAACATTTGAAAAATTCAACGAAGGAGTCGACCCAGCGGATTTTTTTGAGAAGTTTTGCGCTCCTCAATCATACATATATTTAGAAGAAAAAACGGCTACTAACATTTTGTATAAGTAATGGCAGGTGATGTAGCAAATATCAAGGTTTGTAGCCCGCTCAAACTGCGTAGCGGTTTGACAGGAAAGTGCCACGCAACCTGCCACTACTCATACAATTTACCGTGTACGCTAAGAGAGGAAGGCCTTTTATAGGGTAACTTCTTCATAAGCCGAAAGTATTGGGATTCAGTCAACGGACTGATGAAATTTACTAATGATTTCCAGCTGGTGAAAGTCCAGCTCACTCAAAGCCCGTAAGCAGAGTGATAGCGAACCTACTGGGTGATTCCGTGAGGATAGCAGAAAAGTAGTAGGTAAGCGAGTATTTAGGCTGTGTTATTCAGCCCCGAAAAAGTGTATTTATTTGTAGTTAAGCCGACGGTGTACGTTAATCGGAAGGCAGCAATTGCAGGAGTAAAATACGGTTATACCTGTAGAACTACCGTGGTCAAAGCGCAGGGCATGAATACAAATGGAAGTCTTCGGAACTTAGGAGATCTGTATTGCTCCTGGCAAACAGTGGTCAAGGTGTACCAGCAACCAGAAACACCGGGCAGGTAATGCACTCTTGCTGGCATTATCATGCGCAAAGAAAATAGCAAGATGTAACAGGTATCTGCGACAAGGGACAACCGGAGTCAAAGAGAAGGCATACAGAAGTCAGAGCAGCCTCATAGTACCAAAGAATTCGGGGAAGTACCATCTGA
>JBNKGY010000315.1:0-3532 GCA_050290065.1 Marinilabiliaceae bacterium | reverse complement strand
GACCGCAGGGCTGATATTTACTGAAAAAGGACTACTTAAAAGGATCGGACCATTGCACAGCAGTATACACAGAAGATCCCGTTAATGTATTCAAAAACGCAACCAAAGCGTCTTTCTCCTGCTGCGTCAATTGCAGATTTTGTCCCACTCCTCCGGGCCGGGTCAACCTCCGGTCGAGTCCTGGGTTGAGGTTGCTAATCTGGTTATAGGAACGAATGGGAATATGCCTGTTTATTTGAATCAGGTGGCTGAAATTACTGACGGACCAGAATTACCAACCAATTATGTTGCCTTTGGGTATGGAAATGCAAGCGAACAGAAAGAGGCCTATCCAGGTGAGTATGGTGCTGTTACCATATCGGTAGCAAAAAGAAGAGGTGCTGATGCCATGCGCCTGAGTGAACAAATCATGCACAAAGTTGAAGTACTGGAAGGTGAATTATTGCCATCTGATGTTCACATTGATGTGACCAGAAATTACGGTGAAACAGCCTCTGAAAAAGTTGGTGAATTACTCATGCACTTATTAGGTGCTATTATTGCGGTAACTATTGTTGTAATGCTGGCCATGGGATGGAGAGGTGGATTAGTGGTATTTATTTCGGTACCTATAACCTTTGCTTTAACCATGTTTAGTTATTACTTTTTAGATTACACGCTTAATCGTATTACTTTATTTGCCTTGGTATTTGTAACGGGAATTGTTGTTGATGACTCCATTATTATAGCAGAAAACATGCACCGGCATTTTAAAATGAGGCAATTACCGTTTTGGCAGGCAGCACTCCGATCAATTGATGAGGTAGGTAATCCAACCATTTTAGCCACTTTTACAGTTATTGCAGCTGTAATTCCGATGGTTTTTGTTTCAGGTATGATGGGGCCTTATATGAGTCCCATGCCTATTGGTGCTTCCATAGCTATGTTGTTTTCATTGTTTGTAGCCTTAATGATTACTCCCTGGTTGGCATATCGATTACTTAAACATGATGATAGCAACGACGATGAGAAAGATTACTCACTGGAAAAAACGTTGATTTATAAGATATATAACAAAACAATGCGTCCAATGATAGAAAGTCCTTTTAAACGATGGGCATTTATCATTACTGTAACTGTAATGTTATTTGGATCTGTAAGTTTATTTCTCTTAAAAGTGGTTACTGTTAAAATCCTTCCTTTTGACAATAAGAATGAATTTCAGGTAGTAGTTGATATGCCGGAAGGTTCAACCTTGGAGCAAACTGCTAATGTTACTAAGGAATTGGCTGCTTATTTAAGAAATCACAAACTTGTTGTTGATTATCAGACATACGTAGGAGCTTCAGCCCCAATAAACTTTAACGGATTAGTACGTCATTATGATTTACGACGCGGATCAAATGTTGCTGATATACAGGTTAACCTGGTATCAAAAAAAGACAGAGATGAACAAAGTCACGATATTGCAAAGGAACTAAGACCGGTATTACAGAAAATTGGTGCAAAATTTAAAGCTAATGTAAAGGTTGTTGAAGTACCACCTGGTCCACCTGTTCTTTCAACTTTGGTGGCTGAAATTTACGGACCGGATTATGAGGCTCAGAAAGACGTAGCCCGACAGGTAAAAGATTTATTTAAAACTACCGAAAGTGTGGTTGATATTGATTGGATGGTTGAAGATGATCAGTACGAATACAGGTTTGATGTTGACAAAGAAAAGGCTTCATTGGCAGGAATCTCTGCCAACCAGGTGGTAAATGCGTTAAATATGAATTTACGAGGAGCAAAAGTCTCAAATTTATATGCAGAAAATGATCATAAACAGGTAGGTATTACTTTACGAATGTCGCAGGAAGACCGTACAAGCATTGATGACTTAAAGAAAATAAATCTGATGTCATCTCGTGGTGAAATGGTAGCTGTTGGCGATATGGTAAACATTTCTAAAAAAGTAAAAGAGAAAAGTATTTATCGTAAAAATCAAAAAGAAGTCGTATATGTAACTGCTGATGTGGCAGGAGACCTTGAAAGTCCGGTTTATGCAATTCTGGACATATCAGACAGGATGAATGAGATTGAACTACCTCAGGGTTATAACATTAGTGAGTTTTATAATGGTCAACCATTTTTAGAAGATAATTTTGGATTAAAGTGGGATGGTGAATGGCAAATTACCTATGAGGTATTCCGCGATTTAGGAACAGCGTTTGCCATTGTACTCATTATCATATACATGCTAATTGTAGGATGGTTTCAAAATTTAAAAGTTCCCTTTGTTATGATGATTGCCATACCACTATCGTTAGTAGGTATTGTATTAGGACACTGGATGTTGGGTGCTTTTTTTACCGCTACTAGTATGATTGGTATGATTGCCCTGGCCGGTATCATGGTCCGGAACTCCATACTGCTCATTGATTTTGTGAATATCCGACTCGAAGAAGGAATCCCATTAAAAGAAGCTGTCATTGAAGCCGGTGCGGTACGAACAACTCCTATCCTATTAACAGCAGGCACTGTAGTTATTGGAGCTGTTGTAATTCTATTCGATCCCATTTTCCAAGGATTAGCCATATCATTAATGGGCGGAACAATAGCTTCAACATTTCTTACTTTATTAATTGTTCCATTGATTTTTTATATGGTAGAGAAGAAAAATTATAAAGATGAAACCTCAGCTTCTGAAATAGATGAAAAGGTAATTAGTGAGAGTGAAGCCAAATAGTTTAGGTTTTACATCCGGATGTAATATCAGTTAATAAAATGAAAAGTCAGAAACTAAAACTTATAAATATGAAAATGCTAATTGCAACTACCGTTGCTGAATACAGAGAAAAACTTGAACAGTTTTTCTCTGTACAAAACGTTCCTTTCTATAACGAATTTGAAATAAAAGGTGTTGAAAAATCAGCAAAAGCCCCTCACAGAGTTGATAACTGGTTTGGAAAAGGAAGATCATCTATTAATAACATAGCCTTTTTTACTATGATTGATGATGAACAGGCAGACAATATTATGATTGACTTAATGAATTGTAAAAGGGACATGCCTAATTGTAATATCCATGCTTATATTTTAAATGTTGAGCAAGGGGTATAGATGCAAATACATACCGTAAATCAAAAGTAAATACAAACACCCAAACGACGATTTACAGCTTTATCCGGTTGTAAATACTTCTGGTTGAATAAGAAATACTTAAAAATTATGCAAGAAAGAATAGTAAGAGGAATTGCTGGAACATTAATATTACTCAGCATTATTTTAACCATAACAGTAAACACAAACTGGCTTTATTTAACTGGTTTTGTTGGATTAAATTTATTACAGTCATCATTAACCAAATGGTGTTTAATGAATGATATACTCACCAAATTAGGAGTGCCGAAATAAATTATATTAATCTGTTTATACACACTATACATAAAAATCAGGATTACAACATAGAAAATATAAACAGCAACATACTATACTTAAGGGTATCTCTAGAAACTATTTGTTGATATAATGTGTTGTTTGTTAATAACTTGATGGTTGTTTACACTGTAAA
>JBNKGY010000314.1:0-3698 GCA_050290065.1 Marinilabiliaceae bacterium | reverse complement strand
TTGTATAATAACTAAATTTTAAAATGTTTATATCACTCATATGATATTCATTTAAAATTCTATTTTCACTGTTGTGTTCTACGCAATAAGATGAATAAAACTAGATATCACTTGCATATATATTTTTAAAATAAATTCAATAAGTAATTGCAGTGTCTTGTATTTCATAGCATTATACAAATAAAAAAAATCAAGAAATATGGAACACTATACTTTGAGCAAGAAATTTTCGCCTCCATTGCATTTTTATAGATTCAAGTGTAACTTGTAAACGCTTTTGAGCGTCAAACTTTGTAAATGAGCAGTTCTGATAAAAAAATAATTAGTCAAATTAAGAACGGAGATGTTTCTGCGTATGCAAGTCTGGTTAGTCAATATCAGAACATGGCGTTTACGTTGGCATTGAGCATCACAAAAAACAAGGAAGATGCAGAAGAAGTGGCACAAGATGCATTTGTTAAAGTGTATAAAAAGATAAATACATTTAAAGGTAATTCGAAATTCTCCACTTGGTTATACCAGATAGTATACCGAACTGCTTTAAGTAAAATAAGGATTAAGAAACTGGAAACTCAAAACATTGAGGGAAAGTATGATTATGACATTCAGTTGAGTAATCCCGGTGGAAATGGAATGGATCGGCTGGATAAAAAGAGAATGCTTAAAATAGCACTTAATAAATTAAACGACGACGAAGGTTTTTTATTAATATTGTATTACTATCAAGAGTTAAGTATTGAGGAAATTGCTAATACAACTGGTTACACAGAAAGTAATGTGAAGGTTAAATTGTATAGAGCCAGAAAAAACTTGTACGATTTACTGCAGAAATTAATGAACGGTCAGGCAAAATCCTTAATCCAAAATTGAGAACATAGATAACATAGATGTGGTAAAGAAATTTAAAGAGGAAAGACAATAACAATTTCAATTTGAGATTTACACAACAAGTTATTAAACCGAAATTTTCGTTGGCTTACTAATGAATTGGACACATGAAAAAAGATAAATTACATATTTCAGAAGAGGATAAATTAATTGAGGATTTTTTTACTTCGTATGAAACAGAAAAACCTTCAAAAGAATTTACAAAAGGAACAATGGATCAGGTTCTTCAGGAATGGTCATCAAACCCTATTACCACTTCAAATAAAATGAGTTTATCGAATAAGGTATGGATTGGTGTAGCTGTTGCTTTTTCTTTTGTATTAGTCTATTTAATTGACTTTCGTGATGTTTCAGAAAGTACATCTGTTACAAATATGTTCAAAGTTGATTTATTGCAACAGACGTTTAATACAACCCTTGATTCATTTGGTCAGGTGCCTGCATTAATTTACATCTCAATATTTGGATTAGTAGGACTATTATTCTTTGATAAACTACTTCATAAATTATTAACCTGAGCCTAACATTATATCTCATTCATAAACAAGCTATAATCAATTGTTTTTTAATAGACTCATAGCTAATCGAATTACATGGTGCGGAATCTCATTATTAGCAGCAGTATAAATTTCCTGCAATCGTAAATTTGAGTTATTACTCATTATAGTTTCCACTTTTTTAAGTTCGTAGGGCAATACATATTGCTCAATATCTACCCGCTCACCCTTTTCAAACAAAGTAGCTAAATGAGAATAGACTGTAATGATATTTACCCCTTGCCTGGCAGCTATTTGTTCAGGAGACATACCAGCATTGTAATGCTCAAGAGTTTTTAAATACGCTGGCTTTTCTTTTCTGCTTTTTGAAGATAAAAAATCCCGGATCTCATTAATAAATGCTTCACCATATTGCTCCCATTTTTTATTTCCCACTCCTGAAATGGCTTTCATTTCCCATTCGTTTGTTGGAGTATGTTCTACCATCTCCATTAATGTAGCATCTGAAAATAAAATATAAGGAGGAACTCCTAGTTGAACAGCCATAGATCTCCTTAATTGACGAAGACGTTCAAATAACCCATCCTCACGATTAAAGTTAATGGTAGATACTTTCTTTTTCTCCTTCACTTTTTGTGTGCGCTTCACTTTTTGATGCAGTTGATGTAAATCAACATTACATTTTTCAAACAGCACTTTATTACTCAAAGGAGTGAGCGCTAATATGGTTCCTTGCTCATAATTTATTTTAAGATAACCCAAATTGATTAATTGATTTACAACAATTTCCCAATCTTGCAAACTCACATCTTTACCGGCCCCAAAAGTTTTTATCTGGTTCATCTTCCCAGCAACAATGTCAGGAGTCAGGTGCCCCGCTAAAATGGCAGGAAGCATATCTTTGGGAAGTTTATCTTTTAATCGGGCCACTGCAGAAAGTGCCTTTTGTGCCATCAGTGTACCATCAAACAAATAAGTTTTTCCCTTACAATTATCACACTCTCCGCAATCATCAGTAGTCCATTCACCAAAATAATTGAGTAATAATCTTCGTCGGCAATGATTCGACTCTGCAAAATTCCACATTCTGTCTAACCGGGCATTAAGTATTGCTTTTCGATCCGATTCTTCATTAAATGTATTGAGTATAGAATAATCCTGAGAGCCATAAAACAGAAGCGCATGAGCTGGCAAGCCATCCCGACCACTTCGTCCGATTTCCTGGTAATATCCTTCAATATTTTTTGGCAAATTATGATGAATCACCCAACGTACATTCGATTTATCAATCCCCATACCAAAGGCAATGGTTGCACATACCACTTTAATACGATCATTGATAAAATCATTCTGAATCCGGTTTCTGGCCTCATTACTCATACCTGCATGGTAAAAATCTGCCATAATTCCGTTTTGCCTTAAAAAACGAGATAAGGTTTCTGTGTTTTTCTTGCTTAAACAATAAACAATCCCCGATTCGTTTGGTCTTTCCTGAATAAATTCCAGGATTACTTCCTTTCTTTTATACGCAGGCCTGGCCTCCATGAAAATATTGGGTCTGCTAAATGAATCCTGAAACACTTTAGCTTCCTTCAAATTTAACTGTACCAGTATATCATTCTGTGTTAATGGATCAGCAGTGGCTGTAAGAGCCATCACCGGCACATTTTTAAATTGTTTTTTTAGATATCCAAGTTTCTTATAATCCGGTCTGAAATCATGCCCCCAACTTGAAATACAATGAGCCTCATCAATAGCTATTAAACTTATTTTTAGTTGAAGCAGCGTATAATAGAAGCTCTCCGAATTCATTTTCTCAGGCGAAACGTACAACAGCTTCACTTTCCCATCAGTCACCCTCCTTGTAATAGCACCTTGCTCCTCTTCTGTTATAGAGCTATTCAAAAACTCAGCATCAACACCATTTACTTTTAACGCTTCCACCTGGTCTTTCATTAATGCGATTAGTGGCGAAACAACAATTGCAATCCCATCCATTGTAAGGGCTGGAATTTGAAAGCAAATTGACTTCCCTCCTCCTGTTGGCATTAACACCAAACTATCATTACCCTCTAGTATCGACCGAATAACTTTTTCCTGCAAGGGTCTAAATTGGCTGTATCCAAATATATCTTTAAGTTTCTGCTGTGCGTTTTTCATTAACATTTTGCAAAAATATTCAAATCAATTAATATTTGGTTCAAAGTATATAGAAATCACTTATTAACCTTCTATGTAGTGTTCGTCTATAAAGTCAAACTACTGCATTGTTGCTCAAAATCCAAATCCTCATATACGCTAGTATACTGCGGT
>JBNKGY010000313.1:0-3808 GCA_050290065.1 Marinilabiliaceae bacterium | reverse complement strand
TTAAAAAGTCTTAATGCGGCAACTGCTGTTCCTCCTCCTGCAATTGATTTGTTTACGATTACAACTTTCAATTTAAATGCCTTTGGTTTTTCAAATTAATATTAAACAGTTCTCTTTGTAATTTATAATTTGGTTCTTAATTTATGCTGATCAAGTGTGTAATGAAGACCTTTACTTTCTTTTCTTTTCATGGCCATTCGTATAATCAGATAGCCCACATTAATTTTATTACGTAATTCACAAAGTTCCTTAGTTACAATTGAATCATCGAAAAGATTTTCTGTTTCCCGATAAATTAATTCTAGCCTGTCAAGTGCTCTTTTTAATCTTAAGTTTGAGCGAACAATACCCACGTAATTACTCATGATTTGCTCTACCTCTTTATTGGTTTGAGTAATCAATACCATTTCTTCGTTATGAGAGGTTCCTTCGTCATTCCAACTTGGTATTTTCGTATTGTATTTAATGGAATTTATGGATGATATTGCTTCTTTTGCAGCCACATCGGCATATACTAGAGCCTCTAGCAATGAGTTTGAAGCAAGTCTGTTAGCTCCGTGAAGTCCGGTTGAGGAACATTCGCCAGCTGCAAATAAATTAATAATTGAACTTTTTCCCTTTAAATCTACTTTTATCCCGCCACAAACATAATGAGCTGCTGGAACAACAGGAATTAAGTCTTTGGTAATATCTATTCCTAATTCTAAACATTTATGGTAAATAGTAGGAAAATGCTTTTGAGTTTCTTCGGAATCTTTATGGGTTACATCCAGATATACAAAATCATCTCCTGTGTTCTTCATTTCATTATCAATGGCTCTGGCAACAATGTCACGCGGAGCCAGGCATCCTCGTTCATCATATTTATCCATAAATAAATGACCATCTCTTCTTCGGAGCAAAGCTCCATATCCGCGCATCGCCTCAGTAATTAAAAATGAAGGTCGTTCGTTTGGATTGTATAGCGATGTAGGGTGGAATTGAACAAACTCCATATTTTCAATAATACCTTTTGCCCTGTATACCATTGCAATACCATCTCCGGTTGCAATGGTTGGATTGGTTGTTGTTTGGTAAATATTTCCAATACCACCTGTAGCCATCATGGTAACTTTGGCTAGGATTGTATCTACTTTTTTAGTTTTTTCATTTAATACATAGGCACCATAACATTCTACATCTGACCGCCAGCGATAGGTAATTTCACCCAGGTGGTGTTGGGTAATGATATCAACAGCATAGTAATTTTCTGCCAATTCAATATTCGGATGATTTTGTGCTTTGGTAATAATTGCTCTTTGAATCTCTGATCCTGTATTATCCAGATGATGGAGTATTCTGTATTCGCTGTGCCCCCCTTCACGATGAAGGTCGTACTTTCCACTATCCGTTTTATCAAAGTCTGTACCCCAGTTAATTAACTGCTTAATTTGCTCTGGTCCATTTTCAATAACCATTTTCACTGCATCAGGATTTGATAAGTGATCACCGGCTATCATCGTGTCATTAATATGCTTTTCATAGTTATCCGGTTTATAGGTTACAGATGCTATTCCTCCTTGTGCGTATGCAGTATTGGTTTCATTAAGCTTTGTTTTACTGATGACCAATACTTTACCAAAATCAGCAACTTTAAGTGCGAAACTTAAACCTGCAATACCCGAACCAATAACTAAAAAGTCGACTTTTTTCCTCATTTTAACTATTCAATAGCTGTTAACTTAACTGAAGGTACAAATATAATTATTTCAGCATACGCAATTGGTGTAATCTCGTAAAGATTACAAAATGGGTGTGTTTCAACAATGTAAAATGTTTTGCCATTAAAAAACAATTGAATCTGTACAGCATAATAATTCGGAAAAAAGGAATTTTGGATTATTTTTGCATTCTGAAATAAGCAATGCACCTGATTTCAAATGTTTACGATTTAAAAAAGTGTTGTATTATTACAGAAATAAATAACAATAAATTAAAATAATTAGTAAGGAGCGGAACGGTTCCCCTAATGTTTTATCAAATTATATAAAATATATATGGCTCAGGAAGATGTTTTTAAAAAGTTGGTAGCCCATTGTAAAGAGTATGGGTTTGTATTTCAATCAAGTGAAATTTATGATGGGCTGGGTGCTGTTTATGATTACGGACAACTTGGTGTTGAATTAAAAAACAATATTAAAAAGTATTGGTATGATGCCATGGTCAAGTTAAATGAGAATGTTGTAGGACTGGATTCTGCCATTTTTATGCACCCAACAACCTGGAAAGCTTCTGGCCATGTGGATGCTTTTAATGATCCATTGATTGATAATAAGGATAGTAAAAAAAGATACCGTGCTGATGTGTTGATTGAGGATCTGATACAAAAGTTTGAGGTTAAAATTGAAAAGGAAGTTGCGAAGGCAAAAAAGCGTTTTGGCGATTCATTCGATGAGGAACAGTTTAAAGCTACCAATCCCCGGGTTTTGGCTAATCAGGAAAAAATAGATATTGTTCACGCCAGGTTTGCCAAAGCATTAAATGATAATAATCTTGAAGATTTAAAACAAATCATTATTGATTATGAAGTTGTTTGTCCTATTTCAGGCACCAAAAACTGGACCGATGTTCGCCAGTTTAATTTGATGTTTGGAACTGAGATGGGGTCTACTGCAGATGGAGCTAATAAAATATATCTTCGCCCGGAAACAGCACAAGGTATTTTTGTTAACTTTTTAAATGTGCAAAAAACCGGAAGGATGAAAATTCCATTTGGGATTGCCCAGATTGGTAAAGCCTTTAGAAATGAAATTGTAGCTCGTCAGTTTATATTCAGAATGCGTGAGTTTGAGCAAATGGAAATGCAGTTTTTTGTTCGTCCGGGTGAGGAAATGAAGTGGTTTGAATACTGGAAAGAATTCCGAATGAAATGGCATAAGTCATTAGGTATGGGAGATGAAAGCTATCGTTTTCATGATCATGAAAAATTAGCACATTATGCAAATGCGGCTACCGATATTGAATATCGTATGCCATTTGGCTTTAAAGAAGTGGAAGGTATTCACTCCAGAACGGATTTTGATTTATCGCAGCATCAGGAGTATTCTGGTAAGAAACTTCAATATTTTGATCCTGAATTAGGAAAAAGCTATGTGCCTTATGTTGTTGAAACTTCTATAGGTGTTGACAGAATGTTTTTGAGTATGATGGCAGGTGCTTATACTGAAGAGGAAGTTGTGGATTCCAAGGGTAAAAAAGAAACCCGTGTTATGTTGAAGTTGCCAGCCGTTTTAGCACCAGTAAAAATGGCTGTAATGCCTTTGGTAAAAAAAGATGGCTTACCGGAAAAGGCCAGAGAAATTGTAAATACATTAAAGTATGACTACAATCTTCAATATGATGAGAAAGACTCAATTGGAAAACGTTATCGTCGTCAGGATGCCATTGGTACTCCATTCTGTATTACCGTGGATCATCAAACCATTGAAGATAATACAGTAACTATCAGATATAGAGATACGATGGAACAGGAGCGAATTGGTATTGAAAATCTTGAGTCTATCCTAAATGAAAAAGTAAGCATGAAAAACGTATTTAAAGAGCTTGTGTAAGGAACATTTACATCATAAAATTATATTAAAGCCGAATGTCATGTTCGGCTTTTTTATGGCTGCGATCAAAGATCAGGATATTAAAATACTTCATTGGTAAGTATTTGTTGTCACTACAATAATCTCACTCGCTTAATTCTACCTAATAACCTGAGTTCGATTAAAATTAGCGAGCTCAAATTTCAGTAAATGATTGATTTACAATATAAATTTTTGAG
>JBNKGY010000312.1:0-3832 GCA_050290065.1 Marinilabiliaceae bacterium | reverse complement strand
TATATGGAGCAAAAGGAGAAAATTCTATTTGAAAGCTATACAGGAATATTAATTGCTCCAGGATACGAATTTAGAGTTGTGGATAGATTAATCACCAACTTCCATCAGCCTAATAGCACACTATTACTACTTATTTCAGCCTTTACAAAAGGAGACAATTGGAAAAAAATTTACAATTATGCTTTAAATAATAACTTTAGATTTTTAAGTTACGGAGACAGTTCCCTTTTATACAAAGGCTAATAAGCTCGACTAAACCAAATAATAAAAACCCATTTTTGAACTTATCACTACATCAAATGACATGTACAAAAATGGGTTTTACTATAATTTTCTATAAAGGTTACTTTTTAGCCGCAGCTTTCAGTTCTTCCTCTAAAATTTCTTCAATATCTGCATAACATGATCCACAAATGGTAGCAACATTTGTTTCATCTTGTACTTCATCCATGGTTTTCAATCCTTTTTCATGGATTATTCTAACTAAATCCTGCTTTCTGACAAGCATATGTTTACAAACAAAATCTCTATCTTCAAACATTTAATTTCTATGTTAAATTTTACAATAAATTACGAAGTGATTTTTTTATAAATACTCAATCTACATCATTGTAAAATTACAATATGTAAATCATCAAAATCACCTCAATCTTTACAAATCCGGTTTATAAAAATCAAGTTTTTTTTAATTCAATAGTTCTTATTTAACGACAACAATATAATGCTTAGACTACAACTTGATTTTTCATTATAACTGTTATTATAAAGAAATGTTCAATGCGTTAAAGCATCGAAAACGAAAAGTTAAAGAAGAGTTAAAAAATAGTATTTACATCATATTCGAAAATTTAATTAACATTATTTAACAACCTCATGTATGAGTCGGTTTTATATTAAACTATTTTTGGATTCGCTAAGCAAAAAAAATCATTAAACATTAACAAAATAAAACTCATGGAGCAATCAGTTGATATAAGAGAGTTAAACGAAAGAATAAAAAACGAAAGTTCATTTGTTGATTTATTAACAATTGAAATGAACAAAGTTATTGTAGGTCAAAAACATCTGGTTGAAGGCCTGCTTGTAGGGCTTTTAAGTGATGGGCACATTTTATTAGAAGGAGTTCCTGGTTTAGCAAAAACCCTTGCGATAACAACATTAGCTACTATTGTTGAAGCAGACTTTAGTCGTATCCAGTTTACGCCTGATTTACTACCTGCAGATTTATTAGGTACTATGATCTATAGCCAGAAAAATGAAGAATTTATAATTAAAAAGGGACCTATTTTCACCAATTTCGTATTAGCTGACGAAATAAACAGAGCCCCAGCTAAGGTTCAAAGTGCTCTACTTGAAGCCATGCAGGAACGACAAGTAACAATTGGTGAGTCAACTCATAAACTTAGCGAACCATTTTTGGTTATGGCAACCCAAAACCCTATAGAACAAGAAGGTACTTATCCATTACCAGAAGCCCAGGTAGACAGATTTATGCTAAAACTGGTGATTGATTACCCAGCAAAGGAAGAAGAACAATTAATTATCCGTCATAATCTGGCACAATCGTTCCCTAAAGCATCCACAATATTAAAACCTGAAGATATTATCAGAGCGCGTAAAGTGGTGAAAGATGTATACATGGATGAGAAAATTGAAAAATACATTGTTGATATTGTATTCGCAACCCGTTTCCCATCAGAATATAAACTTGACAAATATGCTGAAATGATTTCTTACGGTTGTTCTCCTCGTGCAAGTATTAGTTTATCAATGGCAGCTAAAGCATATGCATTTATTAAGCGAAGAGGTTACGTAATTCCTGAAGATGTACGTGCTGTTTGTCATGATGTGCTACGCCACAGAATTGGTTTATCATACGAAGCTGAAGCTAACAACATTACTTCTATTGAAGTTATTAACGACATATTAAATACTGTTGAAGTACCATAGACATCTTTAATTTGGGAATATTATGAGGTGATATAACCTCTAAATAAATGTTTTACCATTAATAATTTTAAAGATGGAAACAGCAGAACTATTAAAGAAAGTTCGTCAGATTGAAATAAAAACCAGAGGGCTTTCAAACAATATATTTGCAGGAGAATACCATTCTGCTTTTAAAGGCAGAGGTATGACCTTTAGTGAGGTTCGGGAATATCAATACGGAGATGACATCAGAAATATTGATTGGAATGTTACTGCCCGTTTTAATCATCCGTACGTTAAAGTATTTGAAGAAGAAAGGGAGTTGACAGTGATGTTATTAATTGATGTTTCAGGTTCACGAGAATTCGGAACATCATTTAAATACAAGAAAAATGTGATTACTGAAATTGCCGCAGTTTTAGCATTCTCGGCCATTCAAAACAATGATAAAATCGGGGTTATCTTTTTTTCTGATAAGATTGAAAAATTTATTTCACCACAGAAAGGTCGTAAACATATATTACACATTATACGCCAACTGATTTCGTTTACTCCTGAAAACAGAACAACGAACATTGGAGAGGCCTTAAGGTATTTTACAAATGCGATTAAAAAACGATGCACAGCATTTATAATATCTGATTTTATTGACGAAAATTTTGAACGTCCTTTAAAGATTGCAAACCAGAAACACGATCTCGTTGCCTTAAGGATTTACGATCAACGTGAAACTGAAATGCCATCAATTGGTCTGGTTAAAATGAAAGATGCAGAAAGTGGTAATTATTCATGGATAGATACTTCCAACAGAGAAGTGAGAGACTCGTTCAAAAGGTGGTGGATCGAAAACGAAGAAAACACAAAATCTATATTCAGTAAATGTGGAATTGACAATACCTCCATAAGAACGGATGAAGACTATGTAAAATCGTTAATGTACTTATTTAAAAAAAGAATGTAATGAGCAATAAAGTAATTGGTTTTTGTCCTTTTATTAAGCGCTTTAAATCTAAATATCTTATAGCTGTAATTATTATTTGTATTGGTATAATTAATAAAACCAATGCACAAAATGTAAATGTTACTGCTACTCTAGATTCAACAACCATATTAATTGGTGGGCAAATAGATTTGAAATTAGAAGTAAGTCAGCCTGAAGGTGTTAAGATTAACTTTCCGACATTAAACGATACAATAACAAAAAATATTGAAATTGTTGACAAAGGAGGAATTGACAGTGTTAAGATTGAAAATAACAGACTTGTTCTTTCTCAATTATACAGGATCACATCATTTGATTCGGGTTTACATTATATATCTCCTTTCAAATTCGAACTAATTGAAGGAGAACTAAAAAAAATAATTGATACGGATCCTTTAAGCCTGATGGTTGTAAATCCTTTTGAAGAAGTAGATCCGGAAAAAGGTTTGTTTGATATAAAAGGGGTACAAGAAGCTCCATTTAAAATTACTGAAATCCTCAATTACATCTATCTCTATGGAGGAATATTGATTCTTCTTGCACTATTGGTATGGCTCTATATATATTATAGAAAAAAACAATTAGATACGGGATCCATTTTTGTTAAATCAAAACCGAATGAACCGGCACATGTTGTTGCCCTACGTGAATTGGATAGAATAAAAGAACTGAAGTTATGGGAGCACAATAAGGTCAAAGAGTATTACACATTAGTTTCTAACACCTTGAGAGAATATATTGAAAACAGATATAAAATCCCAGCTCTAGAACAAACTTCAATCGAAATATTCGAATCGATTCAAGGTAATATAGAAATTGAGAAAAAGGCTTTTGATCAATTAAAACAAGTACTTGAATTATCCGATTTGGTAAAATTTGCAAAGTACGAACCTCTTCCTGATGAAAATGGGCTAAGTCTGA
>JBNKGY010000311.1:0-3832 GCA_050290065.1 Marinilabiliaceae bacterium | reverse complement strand
GATAGAAATTTCGTTATTAACACCTCAAAAAAAAATAAACCATATTAATGAAATTGTGTTAGGTAAACATGGAGTCACCCTTGAGAAAGAAAACCAAAAAGGAACTTTCTTACCTCAGGTGGCCTTTAAAACCGGGTGGAATCTTGAAGAATTCCTGGGACACCTCTCCAAAGACAAAGCACATATTGGTTGGGATGGCTGGAAAAACGCTGAGATCTATACCTTTGAAGCTATTATTATTTCAGATTAAATAGTGTTCGTCTATAAAGTCCAACTACTGCGTTGTTGCTCAAAATCCAAATCCTCATATACCCTAGTATACTGCGGTTTGAATTTTTCACACGCCTTGTATTTAAACTTCATACTCCAAACACGCGACTTTATGAACAGGCACTAAATACCGTTTTCAATGAAAAGAAACATAAATAGACGAGACTTTATAAAAACCAGTTCCGTAATAATTGCTGGATTTTCCTTACTCCCGGGTTTTACAATTCCTGAAAGTCCGATCCGATTTGGTTGGGTAACTGACATACATTATGCAGAGGCTAAAATGAAATGGAACAGGTATTATTCTGAAAGCATTAACAAGCTGAAAGAAGCCATTGAATTATTTAATAAGCAAAGCGTTGACTTCACGATAGAAACCGGAGATTTTAAGGACCAGAATGAACCTCCCATTGAAGAAAATACAATTCATTACCTGACATCTGTTGAAAAAGAATTCTCAAATTTTAATGGGCCAATATATCATGTATTAGGGAATCATGATATGGATTCATTATCAAAAGAACAGTTTTTGGCAAATATTACCAATACTGGAATTTCGAAAGAACAATCCTATTACTTTTTTGATCAATCAAGCAGAAGGTTTGTTGTGCTGGATGCTTGTTATACCCGTATGGGAAAACCATACGATCATCACAACTACAGCTGGAAGGATGCAAATATACCCCGACATCAATTACGCTGGCTAAGTAATATACTTGCCGGGAGCCCCTACCCTGTTTACATATTCACTCACCAACTTCTTGACGGAAAAGGCGATTTGTATATAAATAATTCAAATAGAGTAAGAAAAGTACTTGAAGAAAGCAATAAAGTTCAAGCGGTTTTTCAAGGGCACAATCATGAAGGTGGTGTAAGTACTATAAACGGCATATTGTATTATACTCAAAAAGCAATGGTTGAAGGAAGCGGTGAAGCAAACAACAGCTATTCGATTGTGACCATAGAAAATAATGGAGAATTAAAAATTGAAGGTTATCGTAAAGCTAAAGATTATGAATACCTCCCCAAACAACAAGAAACATATAGCTGAGTATTGGACATCAAAGAGAAGTGAAATTTTATGTACCCTATGCCCACACACCTGTCATCTGAAAGAAGGCGAGACTGGCATATGTCGAACACGAAAAAACATAGAGGGAAAACTCATCTCAATGGTCTATGGGTTTCCATCAGCAATGCAAATTGATCCTATTGAAAAGAAACCACTTTATCACTTTCACCCAGGCTCCAGAACATACTCCCTTGCTACAACAGGATGCAATTTAAGATGTTTAAATTGTCAGAATTATCACCTCTCTCAATGCGATGTAATTCATCATAAAGAACAAGATTTTATATCCCCTCAAAAAATAATAGATCTTGCAAAAAACAATAATTGTGAATCCATATCATATACATATACAGATCCTATTGTTTATTATGAATATGCTAAGGACATTGGTTTTATTGCCAGAAAAAATGGCATGAAAAATATTATTGTTTCTGCTGGCTATATAAATAAGAAACCATTGCGTGAATGGTGTTCTTTTATTGATGCAGCAAATATTGATTTAAAGGGCTTTAATAATACAATTTACCAGAAATTGAATGGCATCAACCTTAATCCGGTTTTATCTACTTTACAAACCTTAAAAGAAGCAGGTGTCTGGATTGAAATAACAAACCTAATCATTCCAGGATATACCGATGATATGAGTATGATAAAAAAAATGTGCATCTGGTTATCTAATAATGGGTTTAGTGAGACACCCATTCACTTTAGTCGATTTTTCCCTTCGTACAAATTAAATCACCTTGAACCTACTCCATTATCAACTCTGCATAATGCCTATCAAATTGCGAAAGATGCAGGTATTAAATATGTGTATTTAGGAAATGTGCCTGATGAAAATTATGACAACACTTTTTGTGATAACTGTGGAGAAACATTAATTCAAAGGAAAGGATATCATACACAAATCCACAATATGGAAGGAAACAGTTGTTCTAATTGTGCAAATAAAATACCCGGGATCTTCAATCTGTAACTCACCTAATAATAAATTGATGATATATTATCGTTTGCTAGACTTCTAAGATTTAATTCGGGCAACTGTTTATTTTGGTCTAATCGTAAATTGCAATTGAAAATACAATCCTAAATATCTGAGTTCGACATAAAATTTTGGATTTATCTCATATAATCATTGATTATATAAGTATTCGATAGAACTATGTTTCAGACCGCCTATAAATAGCGAGATTCAACTGAAAATTATGAAACGAGCATTTCGCGAGTTCAATGTGGCCCATCATAAAGTTTCCACATTAAAGAATAGCGGGCTGTTTTGAATAGTTTTCAGGAAGAAGATCGCTGTTTAGTTCCTGATTATTGCTGCGTTCAGCATAATCAAAGTAAACTTTGCTTCTACATTCACTTATCGCAAAAATTATAAGCAGAAACTCTCATGCTTTGCATAAAAGGCTGAGTTCTAAATTTTTAATCGAACTCAAGTTAAATATAACAAGAAAGTTCTTTCTCATTGCTGTCTTTGTTTTTAAATGCGGTATAACATCTCAACATCAACAATAGAAACCTCACCTGCAAATCATTCCAATTTATTATGCGTTCCATCACATAATGGTTTATTGCCACTTCGTTTACATCCACACAAGTATGTTGTTGCGGTTTTAACAGGTTTAAATTCCACAGGTGTAAACTCACTGCCCAGATGTGAGCCATCACAAAATGGTTGATTATTACTCTGTCCGCAGGCACACCAGAATACAGTTTTCCCTTCTTCCAAATTAACAGCGTAAGGGCCTTTCTGAGCTAATTTTGGTTCCATAATAATTTGTTTTTTAATCAGTTTTCCTTCAATTTACAAAAAATACTACCCCTAATTGAGATACTGCTATATATATTTTTCAATTTAATGATTATTCAGACAACTTCACTCCATCCATATCCAAACGACACCTGATAAAAGCGAATATTCATCAATTAAATAGAGATTCAAACCTTTCTCAAACGGTGGTGAATTTTACAAAGACATATAAACCTATCTTGGATTCCTGATAAAATTTTAATCCTACTGAGGTATACTTATTATACAATTTAAACCATGATGTGAGCGTTAAAAGCATTTAGATACTTTTTGTTGTGAGTTATTGATTTAACAATTTGCATATCAATTTTATTGCTTACAAAATCGGCGAGCCATAGTTTTATATCTTCATGCGAGTCGAAAAAATAATTTTTGTAGTATTGCTTAATGTAAGCCCAAATTTTCTCATTTAGAATTAACTCCTGGGAATATGAAGGTATCCTGACTAACCTTGTTGTCTGGTGTTTCATTGATAAACTTATTTAAAGAATGAAACCCCGCATTGTCAATAACTACTTTCATTAACTCGTTGGGCCTGTTCTCAGAGAGTTGTTGAATATATTTGAAAAACATTTCACTTGAAGTACTTTCTATTTCATAAATAGTACTTGCACGAAAACTCAAGAGGCAGATAAGAAAGCTTCATTTTTGAGGCTTTCGAAGCTCGAAAAATG
>JBNKGY010000310.1:0-3833 GCA_050290065.1 Marinilabiliaceae bacterium | reverse complement strand
TTTAAAGCAGAAAGGGACATGATCGGCGTGGTCTGCAAAAGGTGTGGACGCCAAGAACATTACTGGATCAAGAGTCGTTGGAGCTACGAGTGCAAAGAATGCAGGCACCGTACTTCTTTGCGGAGCGGAACCATCATGCAGGGCTCAAACCTTTCGTTTCTGATTTGGTACAAGACCATGTTTTTAATGACAACAACCAAAAAAGGTTTTTCCAGCAAAGAGATCCAAAAACAGTTGGGGATGAAGCGCTATGAGCCTGTTTGGGCAATGGTGCACAAACTGCGTAAAGCCATGGGTAACCGGGATGCCCGTTACACACTTGAAGGTATGATTGAAATGGATGAAGGATATTTCACGATTAAATCTTCAGAGTTGGAAAAATCAAAGGTAAAAAGAAGTCGTGGTGCAACAGGGAAAACACCTGTTTCCGAAATGGCAGAACCTGTTCAGCTCGAAGACATTGAAACTGGCGAAAAATCAAATCAATGCCGATACTTTAAAGCTAAGGTCCTCGAAGGCCACCATTCAGATAAGGTAAATGACACTGTAAAGGAGTCCTCTGATGAAAAAAGTATCGTTTTTACTGATGACAGCTCATCGTACATTGATATCTCTGATTATGTGGAACTACATTTTTCTGAAAAGTCCAGTGAAAAGCTGACCAAAGAAACATTGAGGTGGGTACATATCTCCATAAGTAATGCAAAGCAGAATATCTTGGGAAATTACCATAAAATTAACAGGGAATACCTACAGATGTATTTGAACGAGTTTGTATATAGGCTGAACCGGAGATATTTTGGTGAAAAACTTTTCAACAAGCTTGTAATAGCAGGAATTACAGGATTATGACATAGAACAGATTTTCAATTTTATCATAGCCACAGATAGTTAAACAAATTATCGCAAGATTTTTTTGCATAATCTAAATATATAGACGTAAAAAAAGGTGCCCGTAATGGACACCCTTTAAATATTTATTATGAAGGCTAAAATTAAGCTTTCTGTACTTTCTTATATCCATAGATAGCACTTGCTCCCAATTCTTCTTCAATACGAAGTAATTGATTATACTTAGCCATACGATCAGAACGGCTTAATGAACCAGTTTTAATCTGTCCACTGTTAGTTGCTACTGCGATATCTGCAATTGTCGCATCTTCAGTTTCACCTGAACGGTGAGAAGTTACAGAAGTATAACCAGCTCTGTGAGCCATTTCAATAGCATTTAAAGTCTCAGTTAAAGTACCAATTTGATTTACTTTAATAAGGATTGAGTTAGCTGCTCCTAATTCGATTCCTTTTTTCAAGTAATCTACGTTAGTTACAAATAAGTCATCTCCTACTAACTGGCACTTATCACCAACTTGTTTATTAAGAGCAACCCATCCATCCCAATCATTCTCATCCATTCCATCTTCGATAGAATCAATTGGAAATTTGGCAACAAGATCAGCTAAATAAGCAGCTTGCTCTTCTGAAGATCTTTTTGCACCATTAGGCTCAAAAATACTGTAATCATAAACACCATCTTTGAAAAACTCAGAAGAAGCACAATCCATAGCGATTGAAACATCACCACCATCTTCTGCACGACCTGGCTTATAACCAGCATTTTTAATAGCAGTAAGGATGCAGTCAATAGCCTCTTCAGTACCACCTAACATAGGAGCGAAGCCACCTTCATCACCAACTGCTGTAGAAAGACCTTTACCTTTTAATACTTTTGCTAAGGCGTGAAATACTTCAGCACCCATTCTTAAACCTTCTTTAAAGGTTGGAGCACCAATTGGACGAATCATGAATTCCTGGAAAGCAATAGTAGCATCTGAGTGAGAACCACCATTGATAATGTTCATCATAGGAACTGGAAGAGTGCATGCATTAGTTCCACCAATATAACGATATAAAGGCATTTCTAAGTACTCAGCTGCAGCCTTTGCTGTCGCTAAAGAAACTCCTAAAATAGCATTAGCACCTAACTTACTTTTTGTTTTAGTACCATCCATTTCAAGCATTTTAGTGTCAACACCAACTTGATCTAAAACACTAAAACCTACTAATTCCGGTGCAATAACATCGTTTACGTTAGCAACGGCTTTTTGTACACCTTTACCTAAATAACGACCTTTATCACCATCTCTTAGCTCTAGCGCTTCGTGCTCACCTGTAGATGCTCCAGAAGGAACGGCAGCACGACCAATTACTCCACAATCTAAAGTTACCTCTACTTCAATAGTAGGATTTCCTCGTGAATCAAGAATTTCACGAGCATGAACATTTGCAATTTGTCCCATAATTTGACGTATTTAAAAAATTGAGTTTATTTTTTTAAAAAAAAAGGATAAAAGCATGAAGCCATTATCCTTTTATATTTTAAGAAAGCATATAAATATTATTTATATAACTACTCTTTTGACTCATCGTTTGTTGAAGTTTCAGATGATTCTTCAGCCTCTTTTGTTTCAGTTGCTACATCAGTAGCAGCTTCAGCAGCAGTAGTAGATTTTCCTTCAACAGCAGTTGTCTCAGCAGAAGATTTTTTACGACGGGTACGACGTGTTTTCTTCTCTGCTTTAGGCTGACTTGCTGCCAACATATTTTCATTATAATCTACTAATTCGATATAACACATTTCTGCATTATCACCTAAACGATTACCCAATTTTAAAATTCTGGTATAACCTCCAGGTCTGTCTCCTACTTTTTCAGCTACTTCTCTAAATAGCTCAGAAACGGCGTATTTATTATTTAGGTATCCAAATACAATCCTTCTTTGTGTAGTAGTATCTTCTTTGGACTTTGTAATAAGTGGTTCAACGTATACACGCAATGCTTTCGCTTTTGCAACAGTGGTTTTAATTCTCTTATGTAATATAAGTGAAGCAGCCATGTTCGACAACATTGCCTTACGGTGAGAACTCTTTCTACCTAGATGATTAAACTTTTTTCTATGTCTCATCGCAGTTATTCCTTGTCTAATTTATACTTAGTAATATCCATACCAAAGGTTAAATTCATCACCTGCAATAAATCATCAAGCTCCGTTAATGATTTTTTACCGAAATTACGGAACTTCAATAAATCGTTACGATTAAACTGCACAAGTTCTCCTAATGTTTCAACATCAGCAGCTTTCAAACAGTTAAGTGCACGTACAGATAGATCAAGATCAACCAGTTTTGTCTTAAGAAGCTGACGCATATGTAAAACTTCTTCATCAAATTCCTCATTGCCAAATTTCTCATCAGAATCTAAAGTAATTCTTTCATCAGAAAATAACATGAAGTGATAAATAAGAATCTTAGCAGCTTCTTTTAGTGCATCCTTAGGATGGATAGAACCGTCTGTTTCTATTTCTATAATTAATTTCTCGTAGTCAGTTTTTTGTTCTACACGGTAGTTCTCTACTGCATACTTTACATTTCTGACTGGTGTATATATAGAGTCAATCGCAATAACTCCGAACTCGGAATCTACAGAACGATTTTCTTCTGAAGGAACGTAACCTCTACCTTTATTAATGGTCAATTCCATTTTAAGGTTAACGTCAGGGTTCATTAAACAAATCGGTTGATCGGGATTCAAAACTTCAAAACCGGTCATGAAATTATTCAATTCACCAGCCTTCAACTCTTCCTTTCCCGACACGTTGATAGTTACTTTTTCACTTTCAACCTCTTCAACAATTTGTTTAAATCTAATTTGCTTAAGATTAAGAATAATGTCGGTTGTATCGTTAATTACGCCAGGAATAGTTGAAAATTCATGATCAACTCCTTCAATCTTAACAGATGTAATTGCGAAACCTTCTAATGAGGATAACAAAATTC
>JBNKGY010000309.1:0-3873 GCA_050290065.1 Marinilabiliaceae bacterium | reverse complement strand
AAAGTCTTGCTTAATAAATAAAAAAATGGTTCTTTTACATTGTTGTTTTGAAAATTTAAGAAAATAATATGAATCACTTTCAGTTTGAAACCGAATTTGTAAAACAGTTAGCGGGTGTTGAGAAGAAGCGGTATGTGAAACAGATTCGAATAGTGAAGACATTATATATAGATGGATCTCAAACTATTTCAGAATTATGTAAACGTCTTAAAATAAGTGCACCAAATATGATGTCCATTTTATTCGATATGATGGATAAAAATATTATTGAGAAAAAGGGACAAGGAGAATCAATAGGAGGACGTAAGCCAGATTTATACGGAGTAGTTTCTGATAGCTTTTATGTTGTTGGAGTTGAGATGGGGATATATAAAATACGTATTGCTCTTTTTAATGCTGATAAAGAAAGGTTAACAAAGCTTGAAGAGTATTCGATTGAATTAAATAATGAACAGAAAACGCTAAATGTAATAGCCGAAACCATTGATTCATTTATTGACAGATCGGGTGTTGATAGAAAAAAATTATTGGGTGTGGGAGTGAGTATGCCTGGTTTGGTTGATTCTGTTAATGGTATAAATCATACTTATTTAAATTATGAAGAAGGACCTATAACTGAATTATTGGAGCAAAAATTAGGTTGCCCTGTTTTTATTGAAAACGATGCCAAGGCAATGGCTCTGGCAGAATATCGGTTAGGGTGTGCTAAATCTAAAAAAGATGTATTGGTTTTGTATCTTGATTGGGGTATTGGCTTAGGGATGATTTTAGGTGGGAAGTTATATAGAGGAACATCTGGGTTTGCAGGAGAGTTTAGTCACATTCCTATGGTAGAAAATGGAGAGTTATGCCGATGCGGAAAATTAGGTTGTATGGAGGCAGTTGCTTCAGGTACCACTATTTTAAAGCGAGCTGAGGAGGGAGTAAAAGCAGGAAAGACTTCTATTCTATTGGTGGAAGAAGATGTGATGCATAAGTTTTTAAGCTTAAAGAATGTCATTAAAGCAGCAATAGAAGGGGATCAGTATGCGATTAAAATTTTGGACGAAACAGGTAAAGATATTGGAAAAGGAATTTCAATACTAATACAATTATTTAATCCTGAGCTTATTGTGTTGTGTGGTAAGCTTGCTGAATCTGGAGAGCTTATTATAACACCAATACAACAGGGGATTAATACACATACAATGAAACAAATTAGAGAAAGAGCTGAAATCGTAGTTTCTGATTTTGGTTCAGATATTGGGATGTTTGGAGCTTTAGCTGTTGTAATGGAAAATATATTTGATGGCTACATTGATAGTTATGGAAAATAATCGAAAGTGAGAATGTGTTAAATTCTATAATAAAATGAATAACGATATATTAAATTTGTCTGAGGTTGAGAAAGCATTTTTAGCAGAATCGTCAATTAAGGAATACAGCACAAAGATTCCTTATGTTGTTGTAGATAACTTCCCAAAATTGGGACTTTTTACAGCATTACGATTTTTAGAATGGGTATCTAAAAATCCGGAAGGAGTAATTAGTTTACCTACAGGAAAAACACCAGAGTTTTTTATTAAGTGGACTAAATATTTACTTAATAATTGGAATGAAAAACAAGTTGTTGCCATAAGAGATAAATATGGCCTAAAAGGTGTGAAAAAACCAGTGCTTTCAGGTTTACATTTTGTTCAAATAGACGAGTTTTATCCTATCTCATCTCAACAACACAATAGTTTTCATAATTATGTTGTTAATTTTTATTTAGAGAGTTTTGGTTTAGATAGAGACAAAACTTTACTAATTAATTGTGATGAAATACCATTGGCTGAAGGAAAAAGCTTTGGAGAAGTGTTTCCGGATAGTAAGGTAGATTTATCGTTACGTTATAGAGAATATAAAAATCCGGAAGAAAAAATACAGCAAGAATCTATTTTTAAAATAGATCACTGGTGCAGTATGTATGAAAAAAAGATTAGAGAAAAAGGAGGTATTGGATTTTTCTTAGGTGGAATTGGACCAGATGGTCATATTGCCTTTAATGTGAGAGGATCTGATATTTATTCAACTACACGATTAACAGAAACGAACTTTGAAACACAGGCTGTTGCAGCAGGAGATTTGGGGGGCATTGAAGTTTCGGCAAATAGATTGGTAATTACTATCGGGTTGGAAACTATCACATACAACCCTGACGTAACTGCTATAATTATTGCTGCTGGTGAAGCAAAAGCTGAGTTAGTTAAGCAATCGTTAGAGCAGCCAATCACAAATATGTATCCTGCATCTGTTTTAGCTAAGTCACCTAATAGTCGGTTTTATCTCACAGAAGGAGCTGCTACTCGGTTAACTGATTATGTTGACTTAACTTATAAATCTGGAGAATGGACTCATGCAAAAAGTGAGAAAGCCATAATAAATCTATGCAAAAACATAAACAAATATGGACATCGTTTATTGGTTGAGGATTTAAAGGAGGATGACTACTGCAAGTTAATTCCAGACTTGTCTGAAAATACTCCGGAAACAGTAGTTGAATCAATAAAAGAAAAATTAGATAGAGGATTAAGGACAGAACAAGATGAAGTCTTTTTACATACAGGACCGCATCATGATGATATATTATTAGGTATATTACCATATATTAGTCATCATATTCAGGAAGAAAGTAATAAATTCCATTTTGCTGTATTAACTTCTGGTTTTAATGCTGTTACAAACGCATTTGTAATTAATTGCCTTAATGAATCAAAAGCTTTGCTTAATAAAGAAGAAATTCAGATGGTAAAATATCCTGACTTTTTTGAGTATGGTTATAAGTTCAAATGGGATAAAGATATTTATCATTATGTGACTAATTTAGCTGCTGGAGATAAGTGTCAGTTAGTGAGGGGGTTGTGTCATAGGGTTATACGGTCACTGACTGAAATATATAACGTTAAAGATGAGAGTGATTTAAGAGATCGTATTAATGAAATATTAACTATTTTAAAACATAGTTACGACGGTGAGAAAAATCCACCTTCCGTTCAAAAGCTTAAGGGAATGATACGTGAGTTTGAAGAAGAATTAGTTTGGGCTCATTACGGTGTCCCTGTTAAGGATATATCACACAATAGATTAGGTTTTTATAAAGGAGATATATTTACAGAGCAACCCGAAAAGGGTCGTGATGTAGAGCCTTTATTAAAAATGATGAAAGATGTAAATCCAACTGTATTAAGTTTAGCCTTTGATCCAGAAGGAAGTGGACCGGATACTCACTATAAAGTATTGCAGGCTACTGCAGAAGCGATAAGAGAATGGAGAAAAGAAAAAGATTTATCGGGTTTACGTATTTGGGGGTACAGAAATGTATGGTTCAAGTTTACTCCGGATGAAGCGAATGTTATTGTTCCGGTATCTCTTGGAGAAATGGCTTCAATGGATAAGATTTTTGAAAATTGTTATCTAAGCCAGGTCGATGCTTCATTTCCTAGTTATGAGTTAAATGGAAAATTTAGCAGTCTTTCGCAAAAAATATGGGTTGATCAATTAAAAACAGTTCAATTACTTTTAGGGAAGGACTATTTCTACCAAAACAAAAATCCAAAGATAAGAGCAGCTCATGGGTTAATCTTCGTGAATGAAATGACTGTAGATGAATTCTTAGTCCATGCCCGAGAACTTGAAAAATCTACCGAAGGAGATATTAAACTGGATTAGTGAAGATTTTAATTATGAGAGGGATGTTAATCATGTTCCACTTTAGATATCTGTTAATAAACATGAATGTAGAATAAATAGTTTGAGTATGAAATGCAAAAATTATATAGTACTTGCACGAAAACTCAAGTGGCAGATAAGAAAGCTTCATTTTTGAGGCTTTCGAAGCTCGAAAAATGTGAG
>JBNKGY010000308.1:0-3889 GCA_050290065.1 Marinilabiliaceae bacterium | reverse complement strand
GTTGTTGTGCAAAATCCAAATCCTCATATACGCTTGTATACTGCGGTTTGAATTTTTCACACGCCTTGTATTTAAACTTTACACTCCAAACACCAGACTTTATGGACACCACTTGAGTTTTAGTACAAGTACTAATTACTTACCCCCCTCTTATTAAACAATTGAATATTTCATATCCTCCTGAATTCCTTAATCATATATAATAGTTTCATGCTCTAATTTAAGTGTAGAAAAATGACAAAACATGGCATTAATTTCTACCGTTTAATAATACCGATTAAAATTCAAAATGCTACTTCTAGTTCACTTCGTTTCTAAAGTAGCTTGAATTTAGTTCGGCATTATACCAGCGCATTTATAGTTTTAATTAGTATAACTGGATTTTATGTTCAAATAATCTTAACTTTTAAAAACCAGTACAAAAACGTAAATGATAAATATCCTAACATAAAGAATATGAACTATTGGTCATACTCAATGGAACAATTTAAACGGTTTATTCTGATGGTTGGAGAAGTATCCTTATTTACCGGCCGTTTTTTTAAGGAAGTAGTTAATCCACCAATGGAGTTTCAAGAGTTTCTGAAACAATGCTATATGGTTGGTTACAAGTCACTTCCTTTAGTTGCAACTACAAGTTTGATCATGGGAATGGTACTTACCTTGCAAACCAGACCTACATTGGTTGATTTTGGTGCCGTTTCGCTAATGCCAAGTATGGTGGGTATTTCAATCGTCAGAGAAATAGGTCCGGTTATTACAGCATTGATTTGCGCCGGAAAGGTGGGTTCAGGAATTGGTGCTGAATTAGGATCGATGCGTGTTACTGAGCAGATTGATGCCATGGAAGTATCCGGAACTAATCCTTTTAAATTTTTGGTTGTTACCCGAATGTTAGCTACAACAATAACATTACCTATTCTTGTAATACTGGGAGATACCGTTGGGCTGTTAGGTTCTTATATGGTCGAAAATATAAAAGGTTCAGTTTCCTTTACCTTATTTTTTGATTTTGTATTTGACTATCTATCCTATGGCGATCTTATACCGTCCATTATTAAATCTTTCTTTTTTGGTTTTGCCATTGGATTAATAGGCTGTTATAAAGGATTTTATGCAAAAAGAGGGACTGCTGGAGTAGGATTAGCAGCTAACTCAGCTGTTGTAATTACTTCGATGTTGTTATTTTTTATTGATTTTTTAGCTGTTTTAGTAGCTGACATTTTTTATGAGTTGTAATATAAATGCATGTTTTCAGGAGTTGAACATATGGCCAACAACAAACAAAAAATAATTGAAGTAATTCAATTGTATAAATCACTTGCAGGAAAAATGGTACTGAATGGTTTTGATTTGGATTTGTATAACGGGGAGTGTTTGGTTGTAATCGGAAAGTCCGGAGCAGGTAAAACGGTAATGATTCGATGCCTGGTAGGTTTAATGACCGGAGAATCAGAAAAGATCAGCATTTTAGGTAAAAGTATTCCGGAATTGAATCAAAAAGAATTGGATCAATTACGGTTGCATATCGGTTTTTTATTTCAGGGAAGTGCTTTATATGATTCAATGTCGGTTCGTGAAAACCTGGAATTCCCCTTAAGAAGACAACGAAAAAAATTCTCTAAAGAGGGTTCCAAAGAACATTTAATCAGAGAGGTACTCGCCAGTGTTGGGTTAGAACATGCCATTGATCTGATGCCGGAAGAACTTTCTGGTGGGATGAAACGAAGAATAGCTTTAGCCAGAACGCTGATTTTAAGACCCCAAATCATATTTTATGATGAACCCACCACGGGTTTAGATCCAATTACAGCAAAAGAGATTATTAATCTTATTGGTGAAATTCAGAAACAGTATAATACATCTTCTTTAATTATTACTCACGATTTAAATGTGGCCAAGCTAATATCAAACAGAGTGGTAATTTTAGTTGATGGTAAAAACTATGTAGAAGGCACTTATAACGATCTGGCAAAATCACGTGATCCTGTCATAAAAGCTTTTTTTTAATTAAAAAATCAAAAAAAAAGAAAATGCAAAAATCTACCTCTCAAAAAATAAAGCTTGGAATAATGGTTATTACAGGTATGGTCCTTTTTACCATTGGAGTATATTTAATTGGTAATAACAAAAGCATTTTTACTCAAACATTCAGCATAAGTTCAGTTTTTAAAAATGTTAAAGGACTGAGGTTAGGAAATAATGTCAGGTACTTAGGGATTAACGCAGGAAATGTTGAATCTATTGAAATTATAAATGATACCGCCATCAGGATTACCATGAATATGGATATCAGTACACAGTCTTTTATTAAAAAAAATGCGGTTGCAAAAATAAGTTCCGATGGATTGGTTGGTGATATGATGGTTAACATAGAACCTGGCATCGGATTCAGCGAAGGCATTGAAGACAATGACGTGATCAAAGCCTTTGATCCAATAGGTACTGACGAAATGCTAAGCACCTTAAGTGAAACTAATGAAAATGCAGCTTTGTTAACAGCTGGTATTCTCCAGATTACTAATTCCATTAACAAAGGGGAAGGAACTTTTGGCATGCTGGTCAATGATAAAAAGCTGGCACAGGATATTCGACAAATTATTGGAAACATTAAAGAAACAACCCAGAGATCTGCCACACTAATGAAAAACCTTGAAGACATATCCAGCTTGATTAAAAGTGATAATAGTCTTATGGGAATCATGTTGTACGATACTGCCAGCGCCAATAAAATGAGCATGTTAATAAATAACCTTAATACTTCTGGGAAAGAACTGAATGCCATGTCACAAACTTTAAACGGTTTAATATCAAACCTTGCTGAAGGAGATAATAGTTTGATTAACACCGTGGCAAATGACTCATTGTTAAAAAATGATTTAAAAGAAACCTTAGAGAACATTAATTCCGGAAGTCAAAAATTTAATGAAAACATGGAAGCCCTTCAACACCATTTTTTATTCAGACGTTATTTTAAAAAGAAAAAAAGAAAATAAGTATAAATTGATACATACCCAAATGGGCAAAGAAGCCGTTGATATTTGTAAGCGATTTGAGCCATTAATTTTATATCGAAATCAGGTTAATACCATTATCATTGGGATATGGGTATAGTTCAATTCCATGCATTGCTTATGTTTTAAACTTTTACATGCAAATAACTCTCCCATGAAAAACGTAATTTATATAGTATTGATATTAATCCTACTACCCTCTTGCCAGAATCCTAAAAAGAAGAGTAAAATACTGCAGGTAAATTGGGAAAGCAGATTATCTGACGTGGAAAACTTTGATGATTTTGTTCATGGCAAAACCTATTTGCCAGTATATTCGCACATCTACCACAGATACGAACAACGGGCTTTTGACCTTACAATTACTGCAAGTATTCGCAATATATCCACAACGGATACTGTATATATTCTTAAAGCTGATTATTTTAATACGCATGGCGATAATATCAGGCAGTACGTGAAAAAGCCCATTTTTATTAAGCCCATGGAAACTGTTGAAATAATTATTACTGAAGAAGATAAAGAAGGTGGTTCCGGTGCTAATTTTATTTTTGACTGGATGGTAAAGGATGGTAATAATGATCCCTTATTCGAAGCAGTAATGATTTCAACTCACGGACAACAGGGATTATCATTCTCCACTCGAGGTGTAAGGGTTTATGAGTAAAGTACCACACAAATACATTCCACTAGCTACCCCATTTTTAGCCGGGCGTCAGAAACATAGCCTATTAACTTCAGAATGCTTAAAACTTTAGGATATTATAGCTGCAAACTTGATAGCCGAATCGTCAGTTTGTGTCAGCAAGAAAACTCCATTTTTTTCCCCGAAATAATCGGGGCAGGCTGTTACTCTTGCTCTCAAAATGATCATT
>JBNKGY010000307.1:0-3934 GCA_050290065.1 Marinilabiliaceae bacterium | reverse complement strand
CATTTATCTAGACAGGATCACGAGACAATGGCCGGTTACAACCATCATCTATTTATAACAATTACTCCCTCGGTGTTTAGAATGTTACTGTCAGGATAATAATTTAATTTATTTTAAAATTATAAGAGTCTTCGTTAAATGGCTCAATCTTCATTATTGCTTTGCCACACACAATATTATCAGTTTGATCTTCATCCCAATAGGAAATAGAATATTCACATGTTTCCTCATAATCTGCTAACCATGGGGTTTTTAGATTATTCGATAATAAGTTTTTTTTACTCATAATAAATCAGGTTTTAAATAATACTCTAGCACTTTTCTAAATCAATTACCCTATCTACTTTTGATAAAAAGGCTGGTTTATGGGTTACTACAATGCAGGTTTTATTGCGTGTTAATCTTTCAAATGAATCTAAAATTCTTTCTTCTGTTTCTCGATCAAGGAATGAAGTTGGTTCATCCCAAACAACAATTCTTGGGTCTTGCAGAAAGGCTCTGGCTATGGCAATTCTTTGAGCTTCACCACCCGATATTTTAATCCCTTTTTCACCAATTTCTGTGTAATAGTTATCTTTTAAAGAGTTTATATAATCATCGATATGTGCTGATTTTGCAGCTTCTTGAATATCTGAAAGACTACGATCTTCTCTGAAAATATTAATGTTTTCCATAATATTTCCGTCTGTAACGAAATTATTCTGTGCAACTACGCCAATTTGTTTTCGTAACCTTGCTATATCCCAATCGTTAAGATCTATGTTGTCAATTTTAATATCTCCTGTATAATCGTGATATAGTCCAAGTATTAAATTGCATATTGTACTTTTTCCAATACCCGTTTTACCTACTATGGCTATTTTTTCACCAGGTTTTATTTGCAGGTTAAAGTTATCTAGTAGGGTATCTCTTTGGTCGTATGAGAATGTTATGTTGTTTAGTTCTACAGCACCTTCAATTCTAGATGCATATTGCTTCTTACCATTATTATTTCTTATTTGCGCTTCTCTCTCTAGTTCCTGGATTTCAAAGAATCTACTCAGACTTACGATAATTGACTGTGAGTCAATTATTATTCTAAAAAGCATTGAAGCTGGTTTATATAGTATTGCGGCAAAATTTAAAAACGCAACCAAACCACCGATTGTCATGTTAAACTTAAATATCTCATAAGCTCCATATCCAAGTATTGTATATAAAATTAAACTACTTGATGAGGTAACAAATGCTTCATAAATCTTGGTTTGTTTCCCAAAATCTATTCTAATTTTAAATAGTTTTCTTAGCGAATTAAAAAAATCAATTCTCTTTACGGTTTCCAGTGAGCTTGCTTTTATTAAATAGATGCTATTTAAGTGCTCAATAGACACACCTCTAATCGATTCCTCCTTTTGCTTCCAGATCTTAGCTTTTCGGCGTATAGGTTTTAAGAAAAGGTAAGCCAGTGCACCCTGAATAATAAACAATATTGTAATTATTAACGATAATTTCCATTGCAATATAAATAATGCTGTACCCGCCAATAATATCATAAATAGGTTAATTATAACGGTTACAGGTATGCCAATTACTGAGTTATGGAGAATATTTACATCATCGAACAACCTATAATTAATTTCTCCTACTTTCTTTTCATGAAAAAACGAATACGGAAGCCCAAAAATATGCTTATAGAAATCTAGTTTGATGTTAAAAAGCACTTTATCTCCGTAGATAATAAGAATGAAATTATAAGCAATATTAATTATTGTGTTAGCAATGAATAAAACAAAAAGCCCCAATATTACTTTCTTAAGTAGTATCTCATCATGTTTTAAAATTACGTCGTCAATAAGTACTTTGGAAATTAAAGGTACAATTAAGGAAATAAAGCTATAGACCAATCCTAAAAGCAATCCTCCCAATATTTTAAGTCGATATTTCTTAAGATTTTTCCTTAAAAATTTCTTATATGAACTAAAAAGTTTTTTACGATCAATTTCGTTAATATTCTGAGTCATTTTTTTAATTTGTGATTCTATTATCTTTACAGATTATTTAATAAGCTCTTTTCGGACATAAATTATTTTGCTACAATTAATCTGATTGTTCGAAAAGAAATCAGATGAGCTATGTATAGCTCACCTGAAACCATTATTGTTATTAGATAATAATAACAATTACTAATGCAGCTGCCGCAGCAACTACGGACACTGCTACAGCCCAGTTATAGTTATAAAGCATTTCGTAACCATAAACAGCGTCGTTAGCACTACCCAATTCGGGTTTGTGTAATTTTGGCAATGCTCTCGCACCAGCCTTAAAATTACTTGTTTCATTCCCTAATGAAGAGAATGATGGAGATTGATAATCCATAAATTTAAGAATTAAAGTTAATAAATATAAATTATCACTATTTGGATACCGGTATGTAGAATAAACTACATACCATTTAAATAGTGCAAAAGAATAGCGACCTAAAGGTCTTAGGGTTAGTGTAAGTGCCAAAATATTAAGTGTTTACACTTAAACTGCGGTTTTTGGCTATTTTGATACATCAACATTTGTAACTACTTGATAATCAATTGCAGTTTTAGAGCCTTATTCTGAAAAACAAAAATCATTAAATCATTGACAGTGTGGTTGTTAATGATTTATGTGTTTCTGGATTATATTACGTCTTTAAAATTTTTGGTTGGATTGAGATTTGGAAATTATAGCTGCAACCTTAATAAGTCAAGGAATTCGTGAAATTTAACAAAAAACAAAAACGAGAATTTTTTTCTTTTTTTTAGATTATTAAAACATATTTTAATGATTCGTACTAATTGAATGAGATATTTCAGACGTTATCAGAATGAGTTCTTTTAAATCTCAAAACTTGATTTAACGAATTTCCTTTGATAAGTAGAATGTGAATCAAGAAATGCCAAACAAAACAAAACTTATTGAGTCTATTGTTTTCAAGATATGTTTGTTATAAATCAGGTACGAAAAATTGTATTAATTGATCAGTTTAGTAATTGATTGAATTTAGCGTATACCGCCACGGCCATATTATCACCAGCCTCACTCTTAAATACTCCTTCATTTTCAAAGCCAAGATTCAGTATTTCTTTTTCAAATGGGTTAGATCCTTCATTAGATGAAATTATATTAACCTTAAGCTTATTCGCAAATGAATTTACATCGTTGCTAATGAACGTTATTAACCTGTTGAAGTTTAAAACTAAATCATTATCATTTTTAATAACAAACATTGAAATTTCTGATTTTGTGAATTTTGAGCAAGTATTATTTATGCTCATAACACCAATGATTTCATTGTTTTGCTCTAAGACAAAAACTTCTTCTGACTCCTCACTAATTCTGGTAGATAATAGGTTTTTACCATATGTGAATTTACGGTTATAGAGGTTAAGAAGATAAGCGTCATTCTGTGATTCTGCTTTGTCCAGGATTAATTTTGAAATCTTAACACTATCTGTAACATTTGCTTTGTATACAAATGTGTTTGATGAAACTGAATGTTTCTGTTGAGGTTTGCTAAGTTGTACCAGATTATTATCCTGCTTAAAGGTAAGAAAGCCGTTTTGATGAAGATTTGTTATTATGTTAACTATATCTTTTGAAATCAATTCCTGGCTCACGTTAGGAAACTTTTTTATTAACTGACCAATAATATCTTTTAGCGAATTATTACCATCGCATAACTCCATAATCAGTTTTGTAGTTCCATTAATGATCTTTACCATTTCGGTTGACGTAGGTGATTTACTTACCATACTATAATAACCATCTTTTTCTTCACGGAAGAACATTAGGTTGTTTTCGTCAAATAATGGGGATATTTCGAGTAATTCCATATGTTTAATTTTTTAGAGGTCGGTAGCTAAGCACTTATTAATTCAGATTGATTAATTCGGTCAGCATCGACCATTCTTCGTATTAGATT
>JBNKGY010000306.1:0-3938 GCA_050290065.1 Marinilabiliaceae bacterium | reverse complement strand
TTCGTTAAATTTATCGAGATAGCGAGCTAGCCCTGCAAAATTTGCCTTGTATATCAGCCTTTTATGTCAATCTGAATGCTAAAAATTTTAATCGAACTCAGGGTAATATTAAATATGATTGGTAATTCTTTCAGGTGAAGAGATTATGTTCTTTTGTATAAATGTAAAAAAAACTTAAATTATAAGAGATGTTGAAAAATGTAAAAATGAGTTTGGGGAATGTTGTAAAAAATGTGTTTTAAAAACCATAAAAAGAGACAAATACAAATTATATGATGAGGTTTATGTGAGGCTAAAAATGAGTAATAGTGAGTTTATTGTGAAGTTAATAATTAGAATAAATTAACATATGACACCATCTTTGCAACAGTAATTCTAAATCCAAGAATAATTATGAAACATTTTTTAGGAACAATTATCCTGTTATTGTGTAGCACATTTATTTGGGCTCAGGAAGTAACAATTACAGGTAAGGTTACATCTGCAGAAGATGGTGCTCCAATTCCCGGAGTAAGTGTAATAGTCGATGGAACTACCAACGGAACTATTACTACAATAGACGGAGATTATTCTCTTAATGCAAACCAGGGAGATGTTCTGATATTCTCTTTTATTGGAATGCAAGCGCAAAAATTTACAATTGGTACCGAGAGTACTATTAATGTTGTATTGCAAAATGACATCTCCGATTTGGATGAAGTTGTTGTAGTTGGTTATGGTGTTCAGAAAAAAAGCGTTGTAACTGCTGCTATCAGTAGTGTGTCAGCGGAAGAGCTTGAAAAGTCCACACCTTCACGTATTGAAGATGTATTAAAAGGACGTGTTTCAGGTGTGCAGATTACTCAAAGTTCAGGACAACCTGGATCTGATTCAAAGGTCCGAATTAGGGGTATTGGTACTATAAATAATAGTGATCCATTATATATTATTGATGGAATGGCTGTTGATGGCGGTATCAACTTTCTAAATCCTACAGATATCGAATCAGTAGAGGTGTTAAAAGATGCAGCTTCTGCTGCGATTTATGGAGCACGTGCAGCCAATGGTGTTATATTGGTAACAACAAAATCAGGTAAGTCAGGTAAAATGAACATTAATTATGATGTTTCATATGGTTGGCAAAATCCATGGAAAAAGAAAGCCGTTTTAAATGGAGAGGAGTATATGGTTCTAATGAATGAAACTATGCTTAATGATCGTAGAAACGTATCTGATTTATATACACCAGAACAAGTTGCAGCCGCAGGAGAAGGTACCGACTGGCAGGATAAAACATTTAACTTTGATGCTCCCGTTCAAAGCCATCAAATTAGTTTAAGTGGAGGTAAGGATGACATTAACTATTTCGTTTCATTTAGCTATTTTGATCAAGAAGGTATTGTTGGTGGAAACTTTAACCGTTCAAACTATGAGCGCTATAGTTTACGTAGCAATACTACTTATAAAGTATGGGACGAGGAACGTGATTTGTTTGGAAGTTTGAAAGTAGGTGTTAATGCTGCTTATTCCAGAATTAAAAGTTCAGGAATCGATACGAATTCTGAATATGGATCAGTTTTGGGTAGTGCATTAGCATTTAATCCTAATGTTCCAGTATATGCTGAAGATCCTGACGCTGTATTGGCTGAACGTCCAGCTGCAGTAACAGATAAAGACGGACGTGTATTCTCATTACCTCCTTCAGGATTTCAGGAAATTGCTAACCCGGTTGCCATGCTGAATGCACCAACCAGCAGCATTGATAATTCCGATAAAGTGGTGGCAACATTATGGGGTGAATTAGAAATATATGAAGGACTGAAATTTAAGTCTTCTTATGGTGTTGACCTTGCTTTTTGGGGAGCTGATGGTTATGAATTTCCACATTTCTTAGCAGTTCAAGGAAAAGATTATACAACGAGTCATGTATTCTCCAACATGCACAGAGGATTTACCTGGCAGGTGGAAAATACCTTAACCTATAATAAAACATTAGCTGAAGACCATAATTTTACTTTATTAGCGGGCCAGTCAGCCAGAAAGTATACTTCTCGTCATATATGGGGTGATGATTATGATTTAGTAGAGAATGATCCTGTTAAAGCTACGATTGATTACGCAACCGCCCCACCGGAGGATGCTGCCTTAGCAGGAGGAACTGATGGTTCTACTGCTAAAACATTAGCTTCTTATTTTGGAAGAATTGATTATAACTTCAAAGAAAGATATATGATCCAGGGAACAGTTCGTCGTGATGGATCATCGAATTTTGGATCGGAAAATAAGTGGGCCACATTTACATCGGCGTCAATGGGTTGGAATGTAACTAATGAAAGTTTCATGCTTAACCGACCTGATTGGTTTGACTATTTGAAGTTAAGAGCAAGTTGGGGTATAAATGGAAATGAGAATATTGATGCCTTCTCTTATACAAGTTTAATGGATGGACATCTCGATTATTATTTCGGAAGTGGAGACGATGAGTATTTACATTATGGAAGTGCCCCATCCCGAATTCCTAATCCTTCTGTAATTTGGGAGGAATCAGAACAGGTTGACCTTGGTTTCGATGCAAGATTTTTTAATAGTGCCTTATCTATTGGTTTCGACTACTTTAAAAAGGATACAAGAGGCATGTTAATAGAGCAGCCAATACCAAGATACGTTGGTATTAGTGAACCGATTGCCAATGTTGGGGACATGGAAAACTCAGGAGTGGAAATCGAAGTATCTTATAAAAGTAACATCGGTAAATTGAATTACAATGTAACTGCTAATGCATCTTATTTGAAGAATAAACTGGTTAATCTTGGTAATGAATCTGGCGAAATTTTTTACGAAAGTGCATCTGGATTAGGCAGTAATTTTGTTAGAGGTTTAAATGGTGTTGCTTATCCACATTTTTATGGATATAAGACTGATGGTATTATTCAAAACGAAACAGAAGCAACAGAGTATAATACTACTTACGGGAAAGATGTTGTACCAGGAGATGTGAGATTTGTTGACACAGATAAAGATGGAGATATTGATGGAGACGATAGAATTATTATAGGAAAAGGTACTCCTGATTGGACATTTGGTTTAAATATTGGTGCTGACTGGAATAATTTTGATTTGAATATGTTCTTCCAGGGAACTTTGGGTAATGATATTTTTGATATCTCTCGAAGAGGCGATATTCCTATGATGAATTTACCGGGGTCTGCTTTGGATAGATGGCATGGAGAAGGCACATCTAATGAGTTACCAAGATTAGCGTCAACTGATTATAGTAAAAACTGGATTGCATCTGATCTTTATATTAAAGATGGAGCATATGTAAGATTAAAAAATATCCAATTAGGATATACAGTTCCATCTTCAATTTTGAATAGTTCTTATGTTAATCGAATTAGAATATTTGTAGCAGCAGAAAACTTATTTACGCTGACTGAATACGATGGTTTTGATCCTGAAATTGCATCCGGCGATTTTACAAGTATTGGAGTTGATCGTGGTATTTATCCACAATCAAGAACAATATCTGTTGGAGCTAATATTACTTTCTAATTACAAAAAGATTTTATCATGAATAAATATATAAAAATTCTAATGCTTGCTGTATTAGTTAGTTTTTCATCATGCAGCGAGGACTTTTTAACTGTGGAGCCTACGTCTTCCCAAGAGGTAGGGGGGGCTGCCACAGAAGGAGCCATTTTGGCCAATCTTGGAGCTTGTTATCAAATATTATTATTTGATAGTTATGCCGACTTTAATTATAATAGTGTTCCTCTATTATCAGATTTACGTTCTGATGATATATTTAAAGGGGGTGGAGACGCAGGTGATCAGGCTGCATTATATAACTTATCACAGTTTAAATCTACATCGGTAAGTACACCCGCAGGTTTATGGAATATTTACTATAGTGGGTTAGCTCGATGTAATAATGCAATTAATGCTTGCGAAAATGCCGT
>JBNKGY010000305.1:0-4008 GCA_050290065.1 Marinilabiliaceae bacterium | reverse complement strand
TCATTACCTGAATTTCACCGCTTTGAGATTCCAGAAGGATGCCACTGGAAAGATGTTCGAGAAACAACTACGAATGTAGGTTTGGCCATTGAAAAAGCATTACGTGGTATAGAACAAACTAATCAGGAATTACTGTATGGTATTTTTGGAGATGCACAATGGAGTAATAAAAATAAACTATCCGATAGATTACTGATAGATTTAATTGAGCATTTTTCGCAATATACCTTGGCAAATTCAATGGTTGACCCTGATTTGTTGGGGAATGCCTATGAATATTTAATCAAGCATTTTGCCGACTTAACCAACAAAAAGGCAGGGGAGTTTTATACCCCTCGTTCTGTTGTCCACCTGTTAGGATTAATCCTCGATCCACATGAGGGTGAAAGCATTTATGACCCAGCCTGTGGTACTGGAGGGATGCTGTTGGAATGTGTAGACCATCTAAAGGATAATAAAGAAGATTACCGCACATTGAAACTTTATGGGCAGGAGAAAAACCTGACTTCCAGTTCTATTGCACGAATGAACATGTTCTTACACGGGATAGAAGATTTTGAAATCATACGAGATGATACCTTACGTAACCCTGGGTTCTTTGCTGCTGATGGCTTAAAAACGTTTGACTGTGTAATTGCCAATCCTCCTTTCTCACTAAAAGATTGGGGTGCTGAAAATTGGGCAAACGACCCTTATGGAAGAAACATTGCCGGCGTACCGCCTAAAGGTAATGGCGATATGGCCTGGGTGCAACACATGATTAAATCTATGAACTCCACCGGACGTATGACCGTGGTGTTGCCTCATGGAGCCTTATTCCGTAAAGCCGCCGAAGGTAAAATCCGACAAGCCTTATTGGAACAAGATATACTGGAAGCTGTGATTGGCTTGGGATCAAATATCTTTTACGGGACACAATTAGCTGCCTGTGTGATGGTGTTTAAGCAAAATAAAGAAGCTTCGAGAAAAGGGAAAGTATTATTTATTGATGCAGCTAATCAGGTTCGGGTTGGACGTGCACAAAACTTCCTGGAGGCGGAACATGTGCAGCAAATTCATCAATGGTTTCATGATTATCAAGATGTGGAAAACCATGTGAAGGTTGCCTTAATGGATGATATCAAAGAGAATGATTATAACCTGAATATTCCCCTTTATGTAGAGAAGATTATAGAAGACAATCTCCCATCGGTGGAAGAAGCTATGGCAGGTTTAAAAGAAGCTTGGAATGAGAGTTTAAAAGCAGAAGAAAAATTCAAAATGATTTTAAATCAGTTTTTCAATGGCTAACCAAATTAATAGAGAAAACTGGTTGATTGAAAAAGTAGAAGAGGATAAGAAGCCTATATATCAATGTCCTTCATGTAAAAGGGGAGTTCTGATGTTTAAAGAGAATTGGGCTACTAAAAGACCAACTGCAGTTACTCAAAAGCAGACTTCTCTTTTTATATCTCAATTTCCTGAAGAAAATAAAACTCAATTCATTGGTTTTTTATCTTGTTCAAATAATAGTTGTAACGAAAATGTTGCAGTTATTGGTAAAGCAGGTTATGCATATGAGTGGGATTATAACAGGTCTCAGAATGTTGCTATAGAAGTATTCGAACCACGTTACTTTTATCCATCGTTAAATATATTTTCAGTATCAGAGTTATGCCCAATTAAAATAAGGAGTCAAATTGAAAAATCATTTTCACATTATTTTAATGACGCAAGCGCGTGTGCTAACTCTATTCGTACAGCAATTGAATTAGTTATGGATGAGCAAGGAGTATTAAATAATACAACAAAGTTTGTAGCATTAGGAGCAAGAATCAAGGAATTCCAAAAAAAGAACAAAGCAATAGGTGATTTAATCGAAGCAGTTAAGTGGATTGGTAATGCTGGCAGTCATGAATCAGGATTACAGAAGTTGGATTTACTTGATGGATATGAATTATTACAGTTTATTATAGATGAGCTGTATGTAAAAAAAGAAAGGTTTAAAAAACTGTCGGAAAAAGCAGCCTTAATTAACTCATCTAAGAAACCTATAAATAAATGACACAACAAGAACTCGAAAAATATCTATGGGGTGCTGCTACCGCTTTACGTGGTACCATTGATGCCGGAGATTATAAGCAATATATTTTCCCTTTACTATTCTTCAAACGCATATGCGATGTGTACGACGAAGAATTTGAAAAGGCCCTGGAAGAAAGTGATGGCGATATGGAATATGCTGCTTTTGCAGAAAACCACCATTTTGTAGTACCTGAAAATTCGCATTGGAATAAAGTGCGTGAGACAACCACCAATGTGGGGATGGCCTTGCAAAATGCCATGCGTGAAATAGAAAAGGCTAATCCAGATACATTGTATGGCATTTTTGGAGATGCCAGCTGGACCAATAGGGAACGACTTAGTGATGGAATACTAATTGACCTCATAGAGCATTACTCACAACACAAGTTAAGCTTGAGTAATGTAGCTGATGATAAATTGGGTAATGCCTACGAATACCTTATAAAAGAATTTGCCGACGATAGTGGACATACGGCTGCAGAGTTTTACACCAACCGAACAGTGGTTAAACTCATGACCATGATAATGGATCCTCAGCCGGGCGAAAGTGTTTATGACCCTACCTGTGGCTCCGGAGGATTATTGCTAAACTGTGCCTTACATTTAAAAGAAGAAGGCAAAGAATACCGCACCCTAAAACTATATGGACAAGAAATAAACCTGATCACCTCGGCTATTGCCCGAATGAATATGTTTATGCATGGCATTGAAGAGTTTAGCATTGTACGTGGCGACACCCTGGCACAACCCGCGTTTTTGGAAAACGACGAACTAAAAAAGTTCAATGTAATACTGGCCAATCCGCCATATAGCATAAAAGCCTGGGATCGCAAAACTTTTGAAAACGATCCGTATGGCCGCAACCTGTGGGGAACACCGCCGCAAGGTTGTGCCGATTATGCCTTTCAGCAACACATACAAAAGAGTTTAGATGAAAACAATGGGCGTTCTGTTTCACTTTGGCCACACGGAATACTATTTAGAGATAGTGAAGCTGAAATGCGCCGAAAAATGATTAAAGACGATTTAGTGGAATGTGTAATTGGCTTAGGACCCAACTTGTTTTACAACTCTCCAATGGAAGCTTGCTTGTTAATTACTAACAATAATAAACCAGAGGAACGCTTAGGAAAAGTACTTTTCATAAATGCGCTAAAAGAGGTTAAACAAGAAAAAAACATTGCTTATTTAGAACAAAAGCACATTGATAAAATCTTCAAAACATATAAAGATTATCAAGTTATTGAAGGCTTTAGTAAAGCTGTGGAACTTGAAGATATTTTAGCCAATAAAGCCAGTTTAAACATTGCTCAATTTTTATCCAATGTAGATAATTCGACTAAACAAATAACCTTGGAAGAAGCCATTACGAATTGGGAGAGTGAATCAGAAAAGCTAAAGGATAGTATGAATAACTTATTTCAAATCTTAAATTAATATGGAGGTAGCTATGCAGAATTTAGATTTGAAAAACATTGATAAAGCATCTTGGCAAACATTTCGTTTTGAGGAAATAGCTGAGAAAATTTCAAAGACAGTTAAGCCAGAGGAAGCAGGCGTTGATACCTATGTTGGTTTGGAGCATTTAGATGCTGAAGATATTCATATAAAACGTAAGGGTGTTCCTTCTGATGTGAAAGGTGGAAAGCTTAGGTGCTACCCTGGAGATATAATATTTGGTAAGCGTAGGGCCTATCAAAGAAAAGCTGCAATTGTTGATTTTGAAGGTATATGCTCTGCACATGCTTTTGTTTTTAGAGCAAATCCTGATGTGATAGAACCTGAACTTTTCCCATTCTTTTTGCATTCCGACCAGTTTATGCACCGGATGGTGGATATCTCTGTAGGCGGACTTTCTCCAACAATTAATTGGGGTGATTTGAAAGGACAAGAATTCCTCCTACCACCCAAAGACCAACAAAAACAATTGGCCGAACTCCTTTG
>JBNKGY010000304.1:0-4019 GCA_050290065.1 Marinilabiliaceae bacterium | reverse complement strand
ATTACTCCAGTTGATGGATGTGGATGTGGCTGATATTTTTGATGAATTGGAATTGTTACAGGAATATCGACGTATTCAACGAAATGCTACGCATATTTTCTGAACGAAACGTACAGGTCCAGAACGGCTGTTATCAGAATGCCGATAATCCAATAGTTTTTATTTAAAACAATGGCAGCAATGGTTGCTGTTAAAAACAATGCACTGGCAACCATTATCCCATTCAGTCTTTTGTTTTCAGGCTTCCCATTAATGAGGTTAAAAAGACGAATACCAAGGAATGGAATAATTCCGGCAACAAGTAAATACAAACCGTAATTAACATTGTTTAATTGTAATAATATGCCGGCTATAAGCAATATCATGCCTAAGTAATAGCTAAGGCTTAGTATTTTAAGAATATTCATTTTGGATTTTTTTGTGTGCTAATCTTCCTGTTCAATTACAACAAAGATATCTTCGTCTTTCTTCTTCATGAGATATTGTTCTCGCGCAAATTTTTCAAGACTTTCTTTACTCTCCTGAATCTCATTTAACTTACGTTGATTTTGTTCTATCTCTATTTCGTAATGATGCTTCTGTTTCTCAAGTTGATGAATTCGTGATGAAAGCTTAACCCTGTCCCATAAATTATTCTGATCAAAAAAAACAATCCAGACACCGAAGATAACGATGGTAAGAATGTACTTATTTTTCAGAAAGGAAGGTATTTTTACATCACTAAACTTCATAAAAGTAATTTTGCACAAATGTAATAAAAATATTGTAGCCTGTGGGTTATTGTAATATCATAGCATGGAAAACTTATATACTGAGTTCGATTAAAATTTGCGAGCTTAAATTTCAGTAAAAGATTGAGTTACAATATAAATTTTTGAGATATAGCGAGCTATGGTGATAAAATTTAGAGCAGTAGATCGGTCATTTAATGAAAAAATTGTAAAATTCCCACTTATAAACAACTGTTTTCTTCGTCCTATTTGCTTACCATAGCACGCTATGCCTTCGCAAATAATCCTTGAACCCAATTATTTATAAGTGGTCTGAGTCATTAATTTTATGTCGAACTGAGGTTAATAGTTTATTATGTTTTTTGGATAATAGCGATAGTTGGCTTTCAGGATCATCTTCTAATACCAATTAAAAGTATAAATGCGCTGGTATAATGCCGAGCTAAATTCAAGCTACTTTAGGAACGAAGTGAACTAGAAGTAGCATTTTGAATTTTAATCGGTATAAGAAAGGGGGGGCGTAAAATTACATTTTTCTGAATTATCCTGCTTTCTTTCCTAACTCAATATTTTATGCTGCATAAATAAGAATAGTAATTCGCATTGGCATAAATTATGATTTTTTGCATAGCCAGTAAATTTGGAGATGAAGAGTTTAATTGTATAGGAAACTTTGAGTTGTAATATTGATATATGTGATATTGTTAATAAAATAAATTAAAAAATATAGAATATACTGTAACTAAAATTATGGGTCTGCGTAAATGTTTGAAATTTTATAAAACTAGAAAAAATGAAAAAATTAATGACCTGGGCTATGGTGGCCCTTCTAACACTGCCATTAGTGTTAACTTCCTGTGAAAAGGATGATGATGTTAAAGATGCTTCTCTTGTTAATACATGGGAAGCAAGTGAGTCAACATCTTTTTTGGGAGTTTCTATTGAATTTACAACAAAGTATGTATTTAATGCCGATAAAACAGGGACAATGACGATTACTAGTTCTGCTGCTGGTGAAGAGGATTCTGAAATTTTAGAATTTACTTATGTTGATAAAACTGATTCGGTAGAAGTTACCTACACAGAGTTTGGTCAGGAATTATCAGAAGTATGGGGATATAGTATTTCCGGTAATTCATTAACATTAACAATTGATGAAGTACCTATGGTGTTGAAAAAGAAGTAACACTCAAATAATGATTTTTTTAACGGCTGCTCATTGAATATTGGGCAGCCTTTTTTTGTGGGTTTGTATTAACAGTTCGATTTTGAATTTTATCGACAGACAACTAAAAAAAGGCCTTTATCTTTTGCATGACGAAATGGCAATAACGACTTGCATAAAAAAAACCGAACTCTTTAACAAGGAGCACGGTTTTGGGACACATGGCAATATTGACAATGACTTTTTATTCTTCTAAAAAAGGATACTTGTAATCTTTAGCGGGAACAAATGTTTCTTTTATTGTTCTTGGACTCACCCATCGCATTAAGTTTATCGAAGATCCGGCTTTATCATTAGTTCCCGATCCCCTTGATCCTCCAAATGGTTGTTGACCTACAACAGCACCTGTTGGTTTGTCATTAATGTAGAAATTGCCGGCAGCATGAGTTAATCTCTCTGTCATTTGCTCGGCAACATATCTGTCTTGTGAGAAAATGGCACCAGTAAGTGCATACATCGATGTGGTATCAAGAATATCCATGGTTGCTTCAAAATCTGCATCTTTGTAAACGTAGATAGTTACAACTGGTCCAAACAACTCTTCCTCCATTGTATCATACTTAGGATTGGTTGTTAGTATAATGGTAGGTTCAATAAAATAACCTTTTGATTTATCGCACTTGCCACCGAAAATAACCTCTGCTTCTTTGCTTGCCTTGGCTGCATCAATAGCACCAGCTAATTTTTTAAAAGAAGATTCGTCGATTACAGCATTTACAAAATTGCTGAAATCTTCAGGGTCTCCCATTTTTATTTCGGCCAATTGCTCACCTATATAGCCTTTAATTTCTTCCCACCTGCTTTCTGGAAGGTAGATGCGTGATGCAGCAGAACATTTTTGCCCCTGGTACTCAAAACCTCCACGAACAATAGCTGTGGCAACAGCTAAGGCGTCGCATGATTTATGAGCCATGATAAAATCTTTTCCGCCAGTTTCACCTACAATACGAGGATAGGTTTTGTATTTGTGAATGTTTTCACCAATGGTTTTCCACATACTTTGGAATACGCCGGTTGAACCTGTAAAGTGAATTCCGGCAAAATCAGGGTGTTCAAATATCACCTTGGCAGCAACAGGACCGGAAGCGTATACCAGGTTAATTACACCGTTTGGAACACCGGCTTCTTTAAATATCTCCATTAATATATGAGCTGAATAAACTGCTGTTTTAGATGGTTTCCAAACTACGGTATTTCCCATAAGTGCTGGTGCTGTTGGCAGGTTACCGGCAATAGAAGTAAAGTTAAATGGTGTCAGTGCAAAAATAAATCCTTCCAAAGGTCTGTATTCAACGCGATTCCACACGCCAGGAGATGATTCTGGTTGTTCAGCATAAATGTCGGTCATGTATTGAACATTAAACCTCAGGAAATCTGCAAACTCACAAGCTGCATCAATCTCTGCCTGAAAAGCATTTTTTGACTGACCTAACATGGTGGCAGCGTTTATTTTCTGACGATAAGGTCCTGCTACTAAATCTGCCGCCTTCAAAAATATCGATGCCCTGTGCTCCCAAGCAAGTTTTTCCCACTTAGCTTTAGCGGTTAAAGCCGCATCAATCGCTTTGTATACATGTGTTTCATCGCCTTGGTGGTAATATCCTAAGCAATGGTTGATGTCATGAGGAGGATGCATGGCTATTTTATTGCCAGTCTTGATTTCTTCACCTCCAATGTACATTGGAATATCAACTTCAGTTGCTTTATAGGCTTTTAACTGTGATTTAAGAGCTTCTCTTTCTGGAGTACCAGGAGCATACGATAGTACGGGTTCGTTTTCTGCAATCGGTACATTAAATATTCCCTTTGGCATAATTGAAGTATTAATTATTATAAATTCGTTCGTTTATTCTTGCAATTTGATTGTGTAAGTACAAATTTACGATTGAATTGAAGGTTTTTATATGAATTAAATCAGGGTAGAAGTATGATTCTAATCATTTTTAGCAGCTGTTAAACGGCTTCTTGTAGTTGATAGGTGACTTCATGAGAATGCATTTATATAAATACCTGTAAGATTTTGCATTTACTGTTTATTCTTATACCAATTTGACTATGAGGTT
>JBNKGY010000303.1:0-4020 GCA_050290065.1 Marinilabiliaceae bacterium | reverse complement strand
AAGCCGATTCCGATATACCTACAGACTGAGCTCCAATACCTAAACGCGCTCCATTCATCAGGGCCATTACGTACTTAATTAAACCCATTTTACGAGAACCAACAAGCTCTGCAGGAGCATCTTTAAATACTAATTCACAAGTTGGTGAACCTTTTATTCCCATTTTATTTTCGATACGGCGTACAATAACTGCGTTGCTATTCCGGTCGTAGATAAACATTGACAAACCACGTCCGTCTTGTGTTCCTTCTTCGGAACGAGCCAGTACAAGAGAAACATGTCCATCTCCATTGGTAATGAATCGTTTTACACCATTTAAATACCATTTTCCTTCTTCTTCATTATAGGTAGCCTTAAGCTGAACTGCTTGTAAATCTGATCCGGCATCCGGTTCTGTCAGATCCATTGCTGCTGTTTCACCATTAGAGATTCTTGGTAGATACCGTTGCTTCTGATCTTCATCTGCAAATTCATTAATTGTCTCTGCACAATCCTGAAGCCCCCAAATATTTACAAAACCAGCATCTGCTCTTGAAACAATATCTGCAGCCATAATATAAGGAACAATCGGGAAATTAAGTCCTTCGTATTTACGAGGCAGAGTTATACCCATTAATCCGGCCTGCACCAATGCATCCAGATTTTCCTGAGTACCTTTTGCATAAACTACTTCATTATTTACAATCTTAGGACCTTCCTGATCCACACTTTCTGCATTTGGAGCTACAATATCACCACAAATCTCTCCAACAATTTCAAGTACTTTTTCGTAGCTATCCATTGCATCCTCAAAATCAACAGGAGCATAATCAAAGTTTTCTTTATCGGCGAAATTTCGCTCTTTTAATGCCACAATTTTTTCCATCAAAGGGTGAGATAGATGGAATTTCAAATCGTGGTTATCTGTAAAAAAATTAGCCATTGCTTTTATGTTTTAAGTATAAAGACGGATGTATTAACTGGAAGTACTTTTGTTTTATAAACATCAAACGTCTTTCATGTGTCTAAAAATTAATAATTAATTACCACATGGAACGCCCCATTCATTTTATCTCTAGTCGGATAAAATTACTAATGAGTCGTTTCATCTATTATCTACTTAGTATTTTTTTTATATAATTTTATCAACTTAGGTACGATGTCATTTACATCGCCATTAATCACATAATCTGCGATTTTATTGATTGGAGCATTAGAATCATTGTTAATAGCAATTATCATTGATGACTCTTCCATACCGGCTGTATGTTGAATTTGACCTGAAATACCACAAGCAATATACAATTTCGGACGAACCGTAACTCCTGTTTGCCCTATTTGACGCTCATGATCTGCAAATCCTGCATCTACAGCAGCTCTTGAGGCTCCTACTTCAGCACTTAAAACATCAGCTAACTGATACAATTGATCAAACCCTTCTTTAGAGCCCATGCCGTATCCGCCAGCTATTATAATAGATGATTTTTTAATATTTACCTTTGATTGTTCCATATGACGCTCAATCACTTTCACCACCAAATCTTCTGGCTTTAGTATTTTTTGAACGTCAATAGTCTTAATTTTTCCTTTATGAGTTTCTGAAAATACTTCCATTTTCATTACTCCCTCACGAACCGTTGCCATCTGTGGACGACAATCCGGGTTGATAATTGTAGCTACAATATTACCACCAAAAGCCGGACGAATCTGATACAACAGATCCTTATACTCTTTACCCGCTTTTTTATCAGTATGGTCACCAATTTCCAAAGCGGTACAATCAGCTGTTAATCCACTCTGAAGTGCAGATGAAACTCTAGGACCTAGATCACGTCCTAATGTAGACGCTCCCAGCAGACATATCTCCGGTTTTTCAGCTTTAAAAAGCTCTACAATTATTGATGTATATGGCAAGGTAGTATATACCTCCAGATTTTTATCATCCCCTATGTGTAGAACATCTACTCCATAAGGAAAAATCTGTTTTTCAATTCCTTTTAACTGGTTACCTAAAGCAACAGCCTCAAGTTTACAGTTCAAATCGTTGGCAAGTGATCGACCCTTTGTAAGCAATTCAACGCTTACATCAGCAACCTTACCCTCCTCTATTTCGCAAATTACAAATACGTTACCCATTTTTTTTAAATGATCAGAATCAAATGAATCAAGACAACTACTACTATATTTAAAGTCTTAATATTGATTCGTTAAACAAAGATTTAATTAACCAATTGTATGGTTTTCAATTAACTCAACAATTAACTGTTCAAGTTCTTCCTCATCGTTAGAGATTTTTTTGGATTCCTTTGCCTGGAATACCACATTTTCAATCTTCTTAACTTTTGTTGGAGAACCGGAAAGACCTAACCATTTAGTATCACTTTCAATATCATTCACACTTAACTCAGCAATTTTTAAGTATGGACGACCTTCTGTTAAATCAATATAATCTTCACTTTGATCCTGAAGTTCTGTAATTGTTTTTGCATGTTTAAACTGCATTACACGCTTGGCATTTCTGGGTCGACAATTTGGAGCAGAAGCATTTACAGTTAATACACATGGGAATGGAGTCATTACTGTTTCAACACCACGTTCAAGTCTACGCTTAATAACCAAAGTACCTTTTATTGGTGTTCCTGACAATTCCTCAGCAAGTTTAGCATGAGGGACGCCATACGGATCATCTTCGGCAACAATACCCTCATTCATTGCAATAATTTCTTCGGCATAAGTAACCTGAGGTAAATTAAGTTTTTCAGCCACCTGCGGTCCTACCTGAGCGGTATCACCATCTATGGCCTGACGACCCGCAATTATAATATCGAAATCCTTAATTTTTTTTATCGCACATGAAATTGCATACGAAGTTGCTAAAGTATCTGAACCCGCAAAAGCTCTATCTGTTAATAGATATCCTTTATCTGCACCTCTGTATAAACCCTCACGAATAATATCGGCAGCCCGACCTGGTCCCATTGTAAGAATTGTAACTTCTGACCCCGAATAACGGTCTTTTAACCTCAATGCCTGCTCTAAGGCATTTAAATCTTCCGGATTGAAGATTGCCGGTAATGCGGCACGATTAACCGTTCCATCTGCCTTCATTGCATCTTTTCCAACATTTCGGGTGTCGGGAACCTGCTTGGCAAGGACAATAATTTTTAATCCCATATTTAAACTGATTTTAAGAGTGATAATTTTTCTTTAGAATGGCTAACAAATTTAAAAAAACAACTGAATTACACAATCTTCATCAATTGATTAAAAAAAATATTTGAAAGAAAATCGTTTATGAATAATATGCTCCACCTACCACAATCCCTACTCATCAATCAATATATGAACAAGTTAGACTAAAACAATAACTTTTTCATTTTCATATTCCAATCTTAATACTATGCTTGAGTCACTTTATAATTTAGAACTAATCTAATTTTGTTGGGTCTAAAATCATGAATCAAGATTCGTTTGAGATTTAATTTATATTGTTGATGCCTAATTTTTCCATATATTCCTTTTAATAGAATAAATTGCAGTTATATAATTTCATGATGATAAACATAGCAAACTCATTAGTTCTTGCACGAAAACTCAAGTGGAAGATAAAAAAGCTTCATTTTTGAGGCTTTCGAAGCTCAAAAAATGTGAGTTTACTGTCGTAAATGATCATTTTGAGAGCAAGAGTAATGAAAAAAATGGAGGTTGCTTGCTAAAACTAAGCAATTTAAATGCTATTATCGACATCTGATATCCATAAACAATCAACAACCCCTGCTGTTATATTTTACTCAAGTTCGACATAAAATAATGAATTAAACTCATCAAATATCACTTAAAAAGATTAAAATTAGCTGAATGATATTCAGGCATTGTTTTTGATGCAAACATGACTGTCTGAACAATAGAAAACTCAAATTATATCTGGTTAAACTTAACACTATTCAATACTTATAAATTACCTATAACCTGAGTTCGATTAAAATTAGCGAGCTCAAAATTCAGTAAATGATTGATTTACAATATAAATTTTTGAGACAT
>JBNKGY010000302.1:0-4034 GCA_050290065.1 Marinilabiliaceae bacterium | reverse complement strand
TCATCTGCCGTTGGATGCTTCAACGGTTGTTATGGCTGCTCGCAGGTATCCCATGATGTCTCCTTATCAGGTTATTGTTGTAAAAGAAGCTCAGTATCTGGATAAAATAGAAGAATTGCAACATTACGCATCTTCACCATTGTCCTCTACAATTCTGGTAATTAATTATAAATATAAAACACTCGATAAACGCAAAAAGCTGGCAACAGTATTAAAGAAAAGTCAGTCAATATTTGAGTTTAAGAAGCTTTATGACAACCAGATATCAGCATGGATTTCCGGTTATTTGAAAAATAAGGGTATGACCATGGATATGAAAGCCGGAATGATTTTGGCTGAATCTTTGGGTACCGATTTATCAAAAATTGTAAAAGAACTAGATAAACTGCAGGTAGCAATAGGTGCCGAGGTTAAGCATATTACGGTTGAACACATCGAAAAAAATATAGGCCTTAGTAAAGACTATAACAGTTTTGAGTTACAAAAGGCTGTTATTAATAAAGATGTTTTAAAAGCCAATAAAATTATTAAGGTTTTTGCCAAGAATCCGAAAGATCATCCTATTCAGGCTACCATCTCTGTTTTGTTTAATTATTTCTCAAAACTGATGGTGTACTATTATCTGGCAGACAAGGGAAAAGCCAATGTAGCCAGGGAACTATCAATTAATCCTTTTTTCGTTCAGGATTACGCATTAGGAGCCCGTAATTATCCGGCCAGAAAAGTGGTAGCTATTATTTCTGATTTAAGAACTTATGATATGAAAAGCAAAGGCTTTAATAATGTTTCTGCCGATATGGGGGATTTGTTAAAGGAATTGATTTTCAGAATTCTACATTGAGTTGAATTTTGATTATTAAGTTAAATTATAGTAATTCCGTTTTAGAATTTTTTTCAACAAAAGCAATCTAATCAACTATTATGAATGTACTTATTATTCTCATAGGAGCCATCGTTATTGTTAGTGCTACGGCGTTCAGCCAGCCTGAAATTATGAGTAAATACCAATTTAATGCTTATCAAATACTGCGCAAAAAACAATATGTAAGATTAATATCTCATGGATTTTTACATGGAAGCTGGACTCACCTTCTCGTTAATATGTTTGTTCTTTATTCCTTCGGAAATGCGGTTATTTATTATTTTAATCAGGTGTTTAACGGCAGAGGTGTTGTTATGTTTCTGATTCTGTTTTTTGTAGGACTTGTGTTTTCTAGTCTTTATTCTTTATTCAAAGAAAAAGACAATCCATATTATAATGCAGTTGGAGCATCCGGAGCAGTGTCTGCAGTGGTATTTACTTCCATATTTTTTGCACCCTATAGTATGCTGTATCTTTTTGCAATCGTTCCGATTCCGGGAATTGTATTTGGTGTTGGATATCTGATTTATTCCAGAGTTATGTCTGCCAAAAATATTGATAACGTAGGGCATGATGCTCACTTTTGGGGTGCCGTGTTTGGATTCATCTTCCCAATCATTTACAGACCATCTTTATTTATAGATTTTATTCACGCTCTAATTCCATTTTTATAAATGCATAAAGCCTTTTTTATTGATAGGGATGGTGTGGTTAACAGCGATGAGGGGCATTACTATATCTATAAACCATCTGATTTTGTATTTAACCCGGATATTGCATTAACCTTGTCGTACATAAAAAAGGCAGGGTACAAATTAGTTCTGATTACTAATCAGGGAGGTGTTGCCAAAGGTATTTACTCTATTGAAGATGTGGAGGATTTACATCAATATATGCAAGATCATCTACAAAAAGAGGATGCCCAGTTTGATGCCATCTATTACTGTCCACATCATTCAGATATATCTGAGTGTGATTGCAGAAAACCCAAACCCGGAATGATTTTATCAGCCATAAAGGATTTGAATATCGACAGAGACAATTCCATTATGATTGGCGATTCGGATCGTGATGTTATAGCAGGTGAAGCTGCCGGACTAAAGAAAAGTGTTCAGGTGGCAAAAAATAATTCCATATATAATATTGTTAGAGAAATAATAGAAAGCGAACAGTAATGACAGATGCATTTGTTAGTTATAATGGGAAGATATATCCGTTTTCACAGGTTCCGGCAGATTTTAATAACAGGGCGTTTAAATATGGAGATTCTTTTTTTGAAACCATAAGGGCCAACGGACAATATCCATTACATTTTTCAATTCACTATAAGAGGGTAGTTAAAGCCATGCTCAGTTTAAAGATGGAATTGTCATCTATACCACGTGAAGAGGAATTAATGGGATTTGTATTTAAGTTGTTACAGAAGCAAAAATGTTTTGGCCCATCCAGGGTGAGAATCAGTTTTTTCAGGAGAGGAAAAGGTTTATATACCCCGGAAAGTAATCAGGCAGACTTCTTTATAGAGGTTTCTCCTTTAGCTAACGCCAGATATAAGCTCAATGAAAAAGGCCTACTGGTATCTGTTTATTCAGAAATGAAGAAATATTACAATCCAACATCGTTTTTTAAGTGTGGCAATTCCATGCATTATGTGCTGGCTGCTTTGCAGAAAAAGCAAGAAAGGGTTGACGATTGTTTGTTAATAAATTTGGATGATAAAATTGTAGAAGCCTGTAGCTCCAATTTGTTTTGGATTAAAGATGGCGTTTTAAGAACGCCTTCGGTTTTTACAGGTTGTGTTGATGGGGTAATGCGAAAGCTATTATTAGATCTGATAGTTAAAGAAAAACTGTTTCGTATTGAAGAAACACAAGGAGCCACAGAAGAGGAGCTTTTAAATGCTGATGAAATCTTTTTAACCAATGCTATTCAAGGGGTTCAGTGGGTTGTAGGTTTTAAGGATAAAAGGTATTTTAATCAGCATGCACGTATGTTGACTAATAAACTCAACGAATATACTTTTGATTAAGATAGTTAAGGTTCTTCTACTTCACCTTCATCTTAAACTATAATGAAATGTTAATTATTAGAAGGTTCTTCCGGAAATTTTGACCATGTTTCATATAAGCCACCAAGGCTTTGCATTGTCTTCTTCCATATATCATCTATATTTCTATCCATGATGATATCATCATCAATTTCAGCAACAATCCATGATTTTTCATCTATTTCACCTTCCAGTTGTCCGGTAGACCATCCGGAATATCCGGCAAAAAATTTAACCTGCTGCGCATTTGCCTTATTATCATTAATCAGCAGTTTTAGCTGTTCAAAATCACCTCCCCAATAAATACCAGGAGTTATCTGAATAGATCCGGGAATAATATTTCCCAGTGTATGAATAAAATGTAGTGTGTCAGATGCCACAGGACCCCCTATATACAGTTCCCCCTCGAAAGAAAGTATCTCATTAATAACTTCATCAGGGTATAAATTGCTCGATTTGTTTAAAACAAAACCAACCGCGCCTTTTGAACCATGTTCTGTGATTAAAACAATAGATCTGCTAAAATAGGGTCCTTTTAAAAAAGGATCAGCTATCAAAATTTTCCCCTTTGCGGGTTTGATAACTGGAAATTGTGGGTCGAATATATTAAAATCTAACTGCCTCATAACTCCGTTTCTTATGTACAAATTAATAATTTATTGGGATGAATAAAAATATTATTTTCAAATATTAAGCCATAAGTTAATTTCCCATTTACTGTGATCGTTAAATTTATATGATGTTCAAGTCTCAAAACTTCCACTTTTTTGAAAAAAGATTATTGCTTTTTTCGGCATAAATTAAATGTACAGGACGCTAAACTTATTTATTGTCATACTTCTTTAGCCGAAAAGTTGACAAAGAGATTACCGACGTATGCACCAACATAACCACTGTACTTTATTTGTTGAAACAGAAGAAGCTCTCTGAAGTCAAACAGCATTCTGTCTTTTTATCAACTGTATCTTATAAGGGCTAAGCTGCCTTGCTGATGACAGTAGCACGACTTGCATCTTATTTAGTGTTCGTCTATAAAGTCCAACTACTACGTTGTTGCTCAAAATCCAAATCCTCATATACACTAGTATACTGCGGTTTGAATTTTTCACACGCCTTGTATTTAAA
>JBNKGY010000301.1:0-4035 GCA_050290065.1 Marinilabiliaceae bacterium | reverse complement strand
ATTTACTGCGTTAAATTTTTGAGCTAGCTCACTAGCCCTGCAAAATTTGTCTGGTATATCAGTTTTTTATATCAATCTGAAACATCGTTCTATCAAATACCTTATAAATAAATATTTAATGAGGTAAATACTAAAAATTTTAATCGAACTTAGGTTAATACGCTTTTCTCAGTTATAAAAATAAAAAATTACCTACATTCAAATATTTTAATAAACATTAAAAACTGGCTAAATGTTGGTATCAAGGTAAGCTTTGAAATACAATAGCTTTAAACCCTAAAATATTATAAAACTTATTGCTAAATTCTACGTATAGAATGTTAGTGATTTGAAATGAATAATGTATGCGAATTAGGGGTCTGATAACTTTCATTTTTTTATACTCAATACAACTGATTGCCTCCAATTCTCCGGAACTTAAATTTAAGTATTGGGAGAAAAAAGATGGCCTTTCGAGTTCCTATATCAACTCTGTTGAAGAAGATGATGATGGATTTATATGGGTTGGGACTAACCGAGGACTTAACAGAATTGTTGGGGAATTCACCATTTCCTATTATTCTATAATTGGTGATTCAACATCCATTCCAGACAATTTCATCAATAAACTTTTTAAAGATTCAAAAGGTAAGTTATGGATAAGTAGCCAATTGGGAGTTTCTATCTATAACAAAAGCTATGATAATTTTATACACATTGCTACTGATCAAGATTACAATGGCCTATATACATTGAATGTTGTAAAATTCTGCGAAAATAAATCCAAACAGCTATTTGTTGCCACTTCAAATTATATTTACCTTTATAATGAACAAAGAAGTCAGTTTAAAGAAATCATTAAGATACCCAATGGTAATATTATAGATTTTTTAATTAGACCAGATGATGAGATTTGGATCACCGTGGATACAAATCCCGGTTTGTATATTTATGAACAAAAAGATAATCGTTACCATTTAAAATCAGAAGGAATAAATCATCAAAAATTCCCCTTGACATCTTCAATCATAGAGAGAAATGACACCATTTTCTTTGGAACGATGGTCGGTTTATATGCTTTTGACATCAGAAATAATAAGATAATAAAATACATAAATGATGCCCCTGATTCCAATTTCATTAAATTTCTTGAGTTGGATAGGGATAATAATATTTGGACGTTTGATTATACCGGCATCAAATTTTTTACGCCGCATAATGGTGTTTTTAAAGGCTATTATCCATCCGAATCCCCAAATTCAATAAAATCAAATTCTTCCGGCATTTTTCAGGATACACAGGGTACTTACTGGATATATCACCAGCCTGGAGGCATTGGAATGGATTTAAGAAATAAAGGATTCCGGATCTTCAACAAAACCAATAATAATTATTGGCATTCATCAAATAATGATTTCACACATCTTATAACGGATCAGCAGTCACGTTTGTGGATAGGTAGTTCAAACGGAACTATTGATATTTTTGATTGGGATCATATAAATACAAAGAGTTTTCTTTGCGGCTCTAAAGGACTACCCAAAGGTGCCGTTGTAAATCTTGGTAAAAATGCGGATCATGAGATATTGATTTCCATTTATAACGAAGGTGTTTATAAATACAATGAGAGAAACGATCATTTTGATCGCTACTATTTTATTCACAATGACACGGTATTTAATGAACTAAATGATATTAGGTCCATTACAATTGATAAAAAAGGAAGATATTGGCTCTGCGCTCATGGGAAAGGTGTATATTGTATTGATGACGACCAGTATACACAATACAACTCTGAAAATAATAAATTATCAAATGACTGGACAAACCAACTGCTTATAGATCATTTGGACAATATTTGGGTTGCTACCAGCTGGGGCTTGAGTGTATTAAAAAATGGACATTCTGAATTTCAATCCTATTACAAAAGCACCACTCAAAATAAGGAGCTTACCGAAAATCAAATCACCTGCCTGTTTCAGGATCGAAATTATAATCTTTGGGTAGGTACAAAAGCCGGATTAAGTAAATACAATTATGATTTAAACAGTTTTGAATCCTTTTTCCCTAATGAGTATATCTGTTCAATTGCTGACGATAATGAAAATCGAATTTGGATTACAACCAATTCAAATTTGATTTCATATAACTATAAAGAGAACATCAAATCGGTTTTTACAGCTAATGATGGATTAAATATTTCTGAATATATAACAGGATCTGTTTTACAGGATACCATACATAATGAACTGATTTTTGGAGGACTAGATGGCATGGTAATATTTAACCCCCATTTATTAGAATACAACACCCAAAAACCGAATGTTGTGCTTACTAGTTTTAAACTATTTAGCAAGGAAACTGATTATAAAACCAATCCAAAAATCATTTCAAAAGCAATTGGAGAGGCTGATGAAATACATTTAGAATACTTTCAAAATTCAATAACTCTAAGGTTTGAATCAAATAATTATATAGCTCACTCAGATAATCAGTTTGCATATAAACTAGAAGGTTTTGATAAAGATTGGGCCTATGTTAAGCATAAACACGATGCTACCTATACAAATTTACCCCCGGGGAAATATATATTTAAGGTTAAAAGCGCCAATAACGATGGCGTTTGGAATGATGACCCTAAGGTATTGATCATTAATATTACTCCTCCCTGGTACAAAAGAGATTTTGTTCGTTTTTTGCTATTCTTATCACTTCTATTAACTGTCTTTATTTTGATTAAGGTCAGAACCAGGCATTTACAGGTTCAACAAATCATTCTTGAAGATCAGGTTGAAGAAAAAACAAAAGAATTGCAGGAGAGTAATGATGAATTACAAGCTCAAACTAATTATTTAAAAGATTTGAACCAAAGACTTGAAGAGCGGCAGAAAAAAATAAAAAATCAAGCCATAAAACTTAAAATACAGTCTGCAAATCTAAAAGTCGCTAATAGTCAGTTAAATGGATTAAACGCCACAAAAGACCGACTATTTTCTGTGATTGCCCATGATTTATTAAGTCCTTTTAATTCAATATTGGGATTAACAGAAGTATTAAAGAATGCGTATGATGATATGGGAGAAAAAGAACGGGTTACTCTGGCTCAAAGTATCAATTCTTCTGCACAAAGAGTACATAATCTATTGCAAAACCTTTTAATGTGGTCCAGATCACAAACCAGATCAGTCAAGTTTACGCCTCAAGTGATTAATCTTAAAAAAATAGTAGCTGAAATCACATATTTACTAGAAGATAGCCTGTATCTTAAAAATCTAAAATGCATTGTTAAAGTGCCTGATGATTTAGAAATTAATGCCGATATCGATATGTTGTCAACGATCATCAGGAATCTATTTAGTAATGCTGTCAAATTTTCTTATTCAGATGAAAGTATTATTATTTCAGCTACTTCTTCAAAAGATAAAGTTACATTCTCCATAACAAATAAAGGAGTTGGAATACCACCTAAAGCTGCAAAAAAAATATTTACAAATGATGAAGTGGATTCTAAAGCGGGTACTCATGGAGAAAAAGGATCTGGTCTGGGACTCATAATATGTAAAGATTTTGTAGAAAAACACAAAGGTAAAATATGGGTGGAAAGTGATGAAGATAAAGACACAACTTTCTATTTTACGATACCACAAGCAACCTGAGCTCGCAAAAATTAAAATGCTGATGTAAATTTATATTGCTTTCAGACTACGGTCAATAAGGTTTAATGCCTCACAACCGTCACTGTTTATCAGTATAGAATCCTCAACTCGCATTACATCCCAATTGGGTATATATAATCCCGTCTCAATGGTAATAACCTGAGTTCGACATAAAATTTTGGATTTATCTCATATAACCAATGATTATATAAGTATTCGATAGAACTATGCTTCAGACCGCCTATAAATAGTGAGATTCAACTGAAAATTATGAAACGAGCATTTCGCGAGTTCAATGTAGCCTATCATAAAATTTCCACATTAAAGAATAGCGGGCTATTTTGAATAATTTTCAGGAAGAAGATCGCTGTTTATAAGCGAAAACTCTCATGCTTTGCAT